>JAHEML010000191.1 GCA_024643705.1 Caldilineaceae bacterium
ACCTCTCGTACACCCAGGGTTCCACAACGCTGATGTATGTGATGCTCTTTCTGGATGCCACGGCTATTGTGCTGGGCCGTCCGGCGCGCACGGCTATGCTCCCCCAAATTGTGCCCCGGGATGTCTTCCCCAACGCGGTCACGTGGAACACAACCATGATGCAGTTGGCCTCTGTTGTTGGCCCGGCATTGGGTGGCCTGATTATCGTTTACAGCGTGTCGGCTTCTTATGTTATCTGTGCATGTGGCTCGCTCTTTTTCATCGCTATTTTAACTCGACTCAACTATCGGCCTGGCCCGCGCCCCAGCCAACCCCGCAACCTGAATACACTGCTACAAGGTGTGAAGTTTGTGTGGGATGAACGCATCTTGCTCACACTCATGTCGCTTGACCTCTTTGCGGTCTTGCTGGGTGGTGCGGTCTATCTGCTGCCTATTTTTGCCACAGACATTCTCAAGGCGGGAGCCACGGGCTATGGCTGGCTCCAGGCTGCGCCAGCGGCAGGCTCGGCGTTGATGGCGATCTCTCTGGTCTATCTACCCCCCATGAGGCGGGCAGGCCGGGTGCTGCTGGTGGCTATTGCCGGTTTTGGGCTGGCGACAATCGTCTTTGGTTTCTCCACCTGGTTTCCCCTGTCCTGGGCCATGCTCTTTCTCACCGGCGCGCTGGACAATATCAGCATGGTGGTGCGCCAAACCCTCACCCAACTGCTCACGCCGGATGAGATGCGCGGGCGGGTCTCGGCGGTGGGCAGCATCTTTGTGGGAGCATCCAATGAATTGGGCGGGCTGGAATCGGGTCTGGTGGCCCAATACTTTGGGCCAGTCTTTTCCGTGGTCAGCGGCGGCATCGGCACCCTTGTCGTCGTTGTAACCGCGGCCCTGCTCTCTCCCCGGCTGCTGGCCGTGGACAAGCTCCACGAAACCAAGCCGGAGAAACTACAGTAGCCAGCGGCAAGTGGCTATTTTCACCTTGCCGTTTTGCCTTTCATATCCCCTCAAGGGTCGTTCTTATGAAATCCTCGCAAGCATCCGATACAAGTGCTGGGGTTGCCACGCCGAACAGCGACTGGGGCCTGCGCGGTCTGCTCATCGGCTTGATGATTCCCATTGGGATGACCACGCTGAATATGTCTATGTTCAGCGTGGCCTTGCCAGCCATGCGAGACCATTTTGGCCTGGCACCCGATGTGGTGGCATGGATCACCACAGCATATAGCCTGCCCTTCGTCGTCTTTATGCCGCTGTATGGCAAACTGGGCGATGGGCTGGGCAAGGACAGACTCTTTTTGTGGGGAATCGGCCTGTTTTCTCTGGGTTCGCTCTTCTGTCTGCTGGCAGGTGATCTCTCCTGGCTGCTGGTTGGCAGAATTCTGCAAGGGATCGGCACAGCGGGAATCAATCCACTCTGTCTGGCGATTATCGCCGATACATTTCCTGCGGAGCAGCAGGGCAAGGCTATGGGAACATGGAGTTCGGTTGGTCCGGGAGCCTCCATGCTTGGGCCGTTATTGGGTGGTTTTGCCGTAGATTACCTGGGCTGGAACTATATTTTCCTCATGAGCATCATTGCGGCAATGATTGCTTTCTATTTCGTCAATCGTCACATTCCTTCGTTGCAAACAGACCGGCCACCTGGCTTTCTGCGAGAATTCGATTGGCTGGGCGTTCTCTTTCTGGGTGGATTCCTCGTCTTTCTCATTTTCTATCTCTCCAGCCGCGCTCTGACAGGTGTCGAACCTCTAAGAGATTGGCGTCTTTTAGCTGCCACGCTTGCATGTGGGCTGGCATTTTGGCAGCAGGAAAAACGGACCCGTGTGCCGCTGGTCAACCTGCAACTTTACACCATCAAGAATTTTGGCACGGCTTCTTTCGTGGGTGGGTTGCGTATGGTTGTTATGGGGAGCATGGGCTTTCTGAAAGTGCTCTACCTGGCCGATGTCTATGGAATGGAGGCCACCGGCCTGGGTCTCTTTACCACCGTCTATGCCGGCGCGATCCTTGCTACCACCCGCTTGGGGGGTCAATTAGCCGACGGACCCTACGCCCGACGAGTACTGCTCACCGCATTTACCTTGCAGTTGATCATGCTGGCGGCGCTTGCCACAATAGCCCTGCCCGCGTGGGCCGCAATGGGGCTGATGCTGGGCCAAGGAATTGGCGCAGGGCTGGCTTTGGCATCGTTGCACCGCATTGCCATGCGCGATGTACCCAGCGAAGAGCGCGGCTCGGCTGCGGGTCTCTATAGCACCACCCGATTTGCGGGCAGCACATTTGGGGCGGCGATTGTTGGCGTCGCATTGCAACAAGCAGAGCTGATCATGTCGATGGTTGGAGCATATCAGGTCGTTTTTGGGTTGGTGGCAGCCGCTTGTCTTGTCAGCCTGATTGTTTCCTGGCAGTTGGAGAAATAGTCAATTGTGAAATATTCCACTTGACGCAAACGACCTCTCAATTTATAATTTCCCCACGCAACCTGAGAACATGGTTCAGCAGCCTGGAAAAGCGCCGGAAAGTTGCATTTTTGCCTGCGCTACGGTATAGTGATAGCGTTTTCCTATGCAGATGGTCTTTTCTGTGCAGGTTGCCCAGCAGGACAATGACGAAGTATGATGACGAAATGCATCTGATAAGGACGCAGACAATGGCAACAGCTTCACCAAATTTTCCCGAAATCAAACAAGAGCAACTGCAGCCCTATCTCCACGATTCGATTGTGGTTCCTGACGAACTGCAAGCGAACGTGCTGGTGACAACCCTGGACAAGGTCTACAACTGGAGTCGCAAGTCGTCCATGTGGCCCTTGCTCTTTGGCCTGGCCTGCTGCGCCATTGAAATGATCGCTACTGCGGCCAGCCGCTACGATCTGGCCCGCTTCGGCATGGAAGTGATGCGCCCCAGCCCCCGGCAGAGCGACCTGATGATCGTCTCTGGCACGGTGACCAAAAAGATGGTTCCTGCCATTGTGCGCATCTACAACCAGATGGCCGAACCCCGCTATGTGCTGGCGATGGGTGCCTGCGCCACCGGCGGCGGCCCGTTCAAAGAGGGTTACAATGTGGTGAGCGGCATCGATAAGTATATTCCGGTGGATGTCTACGTCCCCGGCTGCCCCCCCACCCCCGAAGCGCTTATCTACGGCCTGCTCAAGGTCCACGAAAAGGTAGAGCGCCAGAGCATTCTCACAGTTCCCTGGTATCGCAAAGATCAATCAGAATTCGTGCCGGTTCCCCGCTTGGGGCCGGATATTTTTGATCCCCGCCAGGTTGAATTGATCAAAGAAACAACCATGAAGAAGCCCGCGGTAGCAAGTGCGGCTGCCAGTGGTGGCGATGCGGCTGCAACCCATGCCGCTGGCCCCAAAGAAGTCTCCAGCAAAGCCAAGGCTCGCATGGAAGAAGCCAAACGGCGTGCAGCGGCGAAGCGGGCATAGGAAAAGTATTATTCATCGAGAGACGGTGAACAGCGGGCCGAATGTATAGCCTGAAGATTGAGACCGTCCACTCGGTTTCGCAAGACCGAACTTTACGCATGTGGAGAGGGAAGCTATGAGCGCTACTCTGGTGGCAGAAGCCCCGGAACAGACGGGAACATTGGCCGATCGATTGCCCGGTGGAATTTTGGGCACAACATCGGACGACACAGAAAAGGCCTACTTGGTTGCAGCGGATAGTATCATGGATACGCTGACCTATCTGCGCGACACAGAGGGATACGACTTCCTTTCAAATCTCACCTGTGTGGATTATCAGGGCTACAATGGCAAACAGCGCAAGGGTATTTCCGAGCGCTTTGACGTGGTCTACCACCTGTACAGTACAAAAAAGGGGGGCGGCCCCGTCGTTCTCCATGTGCCAGTGCCCAGTAACGACACCGTGCCTTCAGCCACTGCGGTTTTCCCTGGGGCCAACTTGCAAGAGCGGGAAGTCTACGACCTCTACGGCATCAAATTTGAAGGCCACCCAAATCTGCGCCGCATCCTCTTGTGGGATGGTTTCAACGGTCATCCCATGCGCAAGGATTGGAAAGAGGCGTACTTCGACGAGGATACCAAACCCTTCCGCAGCCGTCACCCCAAAGGCAGCTACGAATTCCACGAAGACAAATTACCCTGGGGCAAAAACACCACCTATCCTGCTGGCTGGGACCCGGATTCTTGGGAAGCGCCCGTGGCCTATGTGCCCGTGAGCCAAGCACCCAAGCACCTAAACGAAGCTCACCTGGATACAGAAAGCATCGTCGTCAACCTTGGCCCCCACCACCCCAGCACCCACGGTGTTTTTCGGATG
Source organism: Caldilineaceae bacterium (assembly GCA_024643705.1). GTDB lineage: Bacteria > Chloroflexota > Anaerolineae > Caldilineales > Caldilineaceae > JACQGT01. Next base: position 4,289 of record JAHEML010000191.1, read on the forward strand.
CTCACCCGTATCGAAGGTGAGACAATTCTGGCCCTGGAACCCGAGATGGGCTATTTGCATCGCAATCACGAAAAGATTGGCGAGCGCAACACTTATCTGATGAACATGCCGTTCACCGATCGGCTGGATTACCTAAACTCCATGAGCAACAACTGGGGCTATGCCCTTGCAGTGGAGAAGTTAACAGGCATCGAAGTACCCGAGCGGGCAGAATATATCCGGGTGATTATGGCAGAATTCACACGGATCGTGAACCACACTTGGTCGATTGGGTTTATTCTCAATGACCTGGGCGCACTACAAACCCCGGCTCTCTACGCCATCGAAGAGCGCGAGATGATTCTCGACCTTTTCGAGGAGGTCTCCGGCGCACGGCTCATGTGTAACTATTTCCGCTTCGGCGGGGTTGTGCGCGACCTACCCGCTGGCTGGCTGAAAAAAGCCCAATACCTGGCCAACGATCGCCTGCCACGTGCCCTGGACGAACTGGACAAGATGCTGTCTGAGAACGAGATCCTCATGGCACGTGGCCGGGGCGTAGGCTACCTGCCCGCCGAAGCGCTGATTTCGTTGAGCGTCTCTGGGCCGATGATCCGGGCAGCGGGCGTAGCCTACGACATCCGCAAAGCCGAACCCTATGGTGTCTACGATCGTTTCGATTTTGACATCCCCACCCTGCCCAACAGCGACATCTATGATCGTTACTACATTCGCCTGTTGGAAGCCCGCCAAAGTGTGCGCATTCTGCAACAGGCCTTGCGCGACATTCCCGGCGGCGAGACAAATGGCGCACCAGCCTATGCCTCGGCTACCCTAAGCCAGGGCTTTGGCACGATTATGGGCGGCAAAGGTGGTTACAACCTGCGCCCACCAGAAGGAGAAGCATATGGCCGTGTTGAAGGACCAAAAGGTGAATTGGGATTCTATATTTCCAGCGATGGCAAGCCAAACCCGTGGCGGTATCACGTGCGCAGCCCTTGCTACATCAACCTGAATGCACTGGGGCCAATGAGCGTTGGCTACAAGCTGGCCGACGCTGTCGTGATTTTAGGCGCGATTGATATTGTGTTGGGTGAAGTAGATAGATAATGTAGATAGATAATAAAGTGCGGGGCTTCTCGTTATTGCGGGATTGGGCCACGCGACCAGAAACATAAAACGTGAGATCACGCGGCCTTATTCACGTTTCGCGTTTTACTCGTCACTTTTTTTGACCGGGAGTAACACTATGTTTGGGACAGGATTGCTGAAGGGTCTGGGCGTAACGCTCAAGCACACGCTGGAAACCTTTTCCGATGATCGGAGCAAAGTGCCCGATCGGTATCGGGACAGTATCGAACTGGGCAACAACCGGCGCATCATCAACCAGCCCATCGACCAGGAAGGTCTGTTGACCATCCAATACCCAGAAGAGAAGCGGCAGTTGCCCGAACACTTCCGCTATATCCCCATGCTCATCTGGGACACAGACAAAAACGAGGACCGCTGCACCGCCTGTGGCATCTGCGCCAAAGTCTGCCCGCCCCAGTGCATCTGGATCGTGCGGGATTCCGACGCCAACGGCAAGCCAGTCACCCGGCCTGCCGAGTTTTACATCGATGCTGCCGTCTGCATGAGTTGCAGTTTCTGCGTGGAATTTTGCCCCTTCGACGCCATCAAGATGAACCACGACTACGAATTGGCCGTCTTTGACCGCTACCCCCAACTCGTCTACGACATGGAAGAACTGACCGTACCGTTGGAATACTACGCGGCTCTGTGGCCCACCCAATACGGCGAAGAACAGGAAAAGCGACGCAAGGACGAAGAAGAGAAAAAAGCCCAGGAAGAGGCCAAAGCCCGTGCAGCCGAAGCCAAAGCAGCAGCCGCAGCAGCCGCCCCGGCAGCCTCTTCTGGCGAAGGCAAACTGAGCAAAGCCGAAGAATTGAAGCGCAAAGCCCAAGAGCGTGCCGCCGCCAAAGCTGCTGCCAACAGCGATACAGATAGTGGCACAAGTGTAGCAGCAGCGAGCTCTGGCGACGCAGACGCCGATGCCAAAAAGGCCCGCATGGAAGAATTGAAGCGGATAGCCCAGGAACGAGCGCGACAGCGCAAAGCGGAGGCCGGCGAATAGCCGCCGGACAGATGCACCACCTCACCGGTTGCTGTTGACTCCTGGCATGGGACAAGAAGGAAATGAGATTGCCAAAGGCCAGGCTCACCGGTGTGAGTCTGGTCTCTTTGTTTGTATATCCAAGTCGGCGCAAGCGAAACTCGATGCAAAACAGGTTGACGAAAGGAGCGACACATGGCTGTCAAACTCACATATTACGGTCACTCTTCCTTTCTTGTAGAGGCCGATGGCACCAACATCCTTGTCGATCCATGGTTCACTGGTAATCCAACAGTCTCTAGTCACCCCATTTTTAACGATCATACGGGAGGCCAAGAAGTTCGAGTCGACTACATGTTGCTGACCCATGGTCACGGCGATCACACGGGAGATGCGGTCGCTATCGCCCAAAAGACAAACTGTACGGTGATTAGCAACTTCGAAATCATCAACTGGTTGGCCGAGCAGAGTATCGAAGGGTTCGCAATGAATACCGGCGGCGCCTACAATTTTCCTTTTGGCCGTCTCAAACTTGTAGTGGCCCTCCACAGCAGCACAATGCCCGACGGCAGCAACGGCGGCCACCCCAACGGCGCGGTCATCAACTTCAACAATGGCACAGATATCTATTTTGCCGGAGACACAGCCGTGACGTACGACATGCGTCTGATCGGCGAGGCAGGAGGCGTGGA
>JAHEML010000192.1 GCA_024643705.1 Caldilineaceae bacterium
CGAAAAGACCAGGTCCGCGACTTTGCCACGATCGACTTTGAGTACGCCGACCCCAGTGATAAAGCCACCAGTTCCCCGCAGTTCATGGTTGTTTTGCACCAGGATCAAGTAGGTGACAGGCCCGTTCATCCCCAAAAGCTGGGGGATAGCCGATGTGACCTGCAAGCCATCACCCACCAGGGGAGCCAAAGGCTGCAACGCCATCAACGGCTCGGCCAGAAGCGGGTGCAGATGGGCCACATCCACCAAGGCCAGCGCGGCCCCGGCCCGATCCGCATGGCCCGACAACTGGGAGACAGCCTCGCCCTGGCTGCCCAGCGCCTGGATGATCGCCTGGACGCTGTTATCGTCTTTGGGCAGCACAGGGGCAATGGTGGACAACATCTCCCCAACCAGAGTGGCGTATTCCGATCCGGCCACTGCCAGATCGGGCAGGGCTGCGATTGTGGAGCCATAGGGTGTCACGCCGTCGAACCAACGCAGAGCAAAGCCAAAGGGACGCATCTCCTTTTCCAACCCCGTCATCGCGGCCGCCACAGCAGAGACATCCTCGTGGTGAGCAAGCAGCGCGCCCGGCGAACGATCAGTTCTAAGGGCATCGCGCAGGACCACAGCGTGGCTATATCCTTGCCAAACATAGACCCCAACCCGCACAAGTTTTACACAAGCCAGCAACGCCAAAACGAGCAACGCCCCCAGCAAAATACGCCGCAGCGTCACAGCCCTTCGCCAATTCGTTCCTGTTGCAGAAGAATGCAACTCTGCTTGATTCATTGTTCTGTTCATCCGTGGTATTGTGTCCAAACCAAAAGGTGCATCATGGGCTGGGCTGATATTGCCATAGCAACCCAGCTGGAATCAATTCATCCGGTCGGGCTGGCTCAACTACTTCTGCAAAAAAGATGGGGCGTTTGCCCACATTCGCCCGCAAAATCGCCTGGGCATTGCCCTCTGCTACACCCGCCAGGTCAGGGTATTGGCGACGCAGTTGGGCGCGATACCAATCAAACTGAAGCAGCGCGACATTGACCAGTACCATTCCGGGGGCTGCATCTTCCATCTCCCCCGAAGCCCATGCCCCATACCAAAGAGCAAAGGTCTCTTCGTCCCCACTGCTAAAAACAAGACTGTCGGCTTTCAATACCGCTGCAGCACTTTCCACAAAACGGCGACCCTCATCGGCCTGGGTGTTCGCATTGGCCAAGGATTGCCCAGGAAAGCGGGCTATGGCAATCAGCGACAAACCCAGAGCCAGCGCTGCGAACCCATACAAACCCCAGTCACCCATTCGGGGCCAACGGGAGCCAAGCCAAGCCACAACTTCCTGCACACCAAATGGCAGCCAGAGCGCCATCAACCAGATGACCGGTAGCAGATAGATTTCGCTGTCGGATGTATTATACCCAATGGCATAAATGCTGATAGGCAGAACCCAAAGTACGGCCCACGTTCGCAAACGGGGTAGGGCAGCATCCCAACGGTACAGGCCAGCCAGGGCAATCCCTAGTCCAATCGGCGTCCACTGGCTGGTCAGCATCCAGGCCCATTCACTCAGGCGTGGAAGAAGTGTTGCCCACGGACCAGCGAAGAGATAGCGGCGATAGGCGGCTCCGCTCATCAGCCACCACAGGCTGACAAGGCCATCGGTGCCACCCCAATAGACCGGTGCGGATGGGTCGGCCAGCCAGACGATACGCCCATAAAGTAGTAACCCAGGCAAAAGGCCCACACCAAACCAAAACCACAAAGGCATCCGCTTGCCCCGCCCAGCAGGATCAGACCAGAGCCAGTATATCAGCCCCGGCACAAGCAACCCAATGGTCAGATGGTGGGCCAAGCCAAGCCCTGTCAAGCCGCCCAGAGCCAGCCCTTGCCAGCCCAAACCCCGATCATTTTCTGTCACCATTGCCCAAGCCACCCCAACAAAGATGGCGGCGTGCAGGGCGTAGACTTCGGTAATCAATGCTTGCCCCCACAACAGGGGAGCCGTCATCCAGGCCAAGGCGCTGGCTACCCCTACCAAACGGTTGGCTGGACTTTTGCGCCACAATCGCTGTGCCACTGCTGCTGTACCGCCCACGCTAATGGCCGCTGCCAGCGCGCTCATTAGGTTGCCCCGCCATGCAATCTCGCTGTTGGGGAGCGCCCATGCCAGTAGCTTCAACCATCCTTGCAAAAGAAGAATGTAGAGCGGATAGCCGGTTGGATGAGGCACACCATTCACCACCGCCGCGGCCAGCAGATCGCCCCCATCTGCGCCGTAGTTTGCCCAGGTCAATCCGGGCGCAAGTCCGATAGCGTAGAAACAAAAGGCAAGCCCTGCCATTGCCAAAGCAACGACAGGGCTTGTGCCAAACCCAAACCAGCGACTTCCAAGAGCGCCGACACGATGTTGATTCGAGTGGTCATTCGAGTCCATCAGGTCTAATCAAAGGTGGGCAGAAGAGCAGGCGGCATACCCACGCTGATGCCAGCGGTGAAGGGCGCGCCATTGTCTGCCCAGAGCACAGCCAGATTACCGATGATGGTTCCGTCCAGAACGTCGTCGGCGACCCTCAACCGCACTTCGGCCACGGCCTGTGCGCCAGGGGCAAGAGACGGCCAAGCCAACAAGACGACTGTACTCCCTGTGGCGCTTGTTTCCGTACTGACCGAACCGTCGCCCACAGTGCTCTCGATCAGGCTCAACCCATTGGGCAGTTGGTCGCGCACCTGCACATTGACAGCAGAGGCAGAGCCGGTATTGCTCAAAATAAAGCGCAGCACGAGTTCATCCCCCTGCATGACCAAAGCGGGTGACCCTTCGATCTGAAGCAACAGACGAACATCCGGGTCTGTTGGTGCAGGAGCCGAGGCATCTTCTGGCGCAGGTGTTGGTGTGTCGCCGGGTACAGGTGTGGGGTTTGATCCCGCATCACCGCCAGGGGTCGCTGTCGGGTTGGATTGGGGGGTGTTTGTTGCGCCGGGGGGCGTCGTTGGAGTCACCGTCGGCACTTGGGTCGGTTCACTTGTGGGAGTGCGCTGGGGAATCGTCTGGTTCATCCGGTCGGCCATTGGCCCCGCCCAGACATTGGCCTGGCTCAATAGAGCCAACGCCAACAGCACTGCACCGCCAAGCCCCACCCACCACCCATGCCGGGTCCGGCTGAGTTGGTTGTGTACCTGCTTTTGCTGTTCACCCATTCGTTTACATGCCTCCGCTCAAAAAGTAGCTTTCGCCTGTTTGTCAACCAACGTTTATCGTGCGCCCTGGCCAGAAACCACGGTTGGAATCGTTTTGCACAAAATATCCATATCCCGCCACAGCGAATAGTGATGAATGTAGTCAAGCTCCAGGGAAATCCGAGCGCACAGGGAGAGATCGCCCCGACCGCTGACCTGCATGGGGCCGGTCAGCCCCGGTTTCATCAGCAGACGTTGGCGCTGGTAATCGTTGTAAAGAGCCACAATCTTTTCCTCTTCGGGCCTGGGGCCAACCAGGCTCATTTCGCCTCGCAGTACATTCCAGAATTGAGGACATTCGTCCACGCTGTAGCGTCGCAGCAGACGCCCCACACGGGTCACCCGTGGATCATCTGCCAGCTTGAATACTGGCTCATCCAGGGCGGCAATGTCGATCAGATCGGCCAATTTCGCCTCTGCATCCGCCTGCATACTGCGCAGCTTGACGACACGAAAGCCGCGACCGTGTTCACCGATCCTCGTCTGTAAATAGAAGACTGGGCCTTGGCTGTCCAGTTTGATTGCCACAGCCGCCAGGGCAATCAGCGGGGCAGATACCAGCAGCCCAACCACTGCGCCCACGACATCCATGCTTCGTTTCACCAACCGCATCCAGCCAGGAATGACCGGACGGGTTGCGCCAGGGGGTGTACCGGCAAAGTGAATTGTGCCTGCCACATAGCCCACGGCCAAAGCGATGGCACGCACAGCGAGCAAAAGAGGAGCAGCCAGCCCCAGTGAAATCGAGCGGCTGGTCGATCGCGCCACAAAGGGTACGATGGAAAGAGCATAGAGCAATGCTCCCATGCCGAGAAACAGCCAGGCGGGCCGCAGTTCATGCCAAATGAAGGCTGCACCTGCCAGTGGCAACAAAACCAAAATGGCGGCCCAAATCAGCATCTGGATTTTGAGGCTTTGGGGTGTATAACTGTCGGAAACCAGCCGCTCTGGATGCCAGTGGGTGAGCAGGGGTTTCCAAAAACCGATGGCAAATTTACGCCGGGCGTATGCGGCTACCCCTTCTTCGTGGCGATGAACAACACGGGCCTCTGGAGCAAATTGCAGCCGATACCCTTTGGCGGCCAACCGGAAGCTCAATTCGTGATCTCCGTTCACTTCCAGCCGTTCGTCAAAGCCGCCGTTGACCAGAAACACATCGCGCCGGTAGGCTGCCGAGTCTCCATCGATAAAATCAAGATGTCCGGCCTGGGCCAGACGGTCGTACCGATCTTCAAATTCTACCTGGGCAAACTGGGGAACAAGGCCCCTTTGACGGGTGATCAGCGTACCTTTAACACCGACCACATCCGCTTCTTCGCAGTGGCTCGACAATGTAGCCACCCAGCTCGCTTCTGGTATACAGTCGGCTGTGGTAAAGAGCAAAATTGGCGATTGGGCCAGCTTGGCCCCGTGGTTGCGGGCAGCACCGATAGAGACACCTAACAGGCTATGCAGTTGCCAGGGAAGAGCTGGACGATCAGCCAGCCACGCGCCAACTTCTTGGATCACGCTTTCTTGGGCGCTCCCGGCCACCACCAACACCTCGAAACAATCCGGCGGCAGGGTTTGGCGCGCCAAAGCGTCGAGAGTGTCGATTCCGTTGCCATCGCCAGCACCGATAGCCAGAATCACAGAAGAGCGCAAAGGAGCAGTCATCGGTTGGGGTTACTCGACCATGCCCACAAATTCGGCGGTGACAAAAAGCCGATGGGTGGACGAAAAATCAGGCCAGCCTGTGATGATTGTCAGGATGGCGTCTGTTGTGTCATTGTTCTGGGCTGTGTATTGGGCCGCCAGAGCCAACTCTGCTACGTTGTCGGTGGAGATCGGCTGTGGGTCCGAAACAGCGGTCACTCGATAGACGAAAGTTTGGGTTATGCTGTCGGTCAGCAAAATATCCTGTCCGGTGGTTACATCACCCAAAGCCAGGGGTGCAAACGAGGCGGCCCCCAGAAGTTGATGGCCGGAAATGACCACAGTACCCACGCTACCAGCCAGTGCGCTGTTGGGATGCCAACCCACGCCAACGTCGGGGAGAATCCACACGGTTGTAGCCACGCCGTTCACATCTGCCGCCTGCCAGCCCATGGAAGAAACAGCCACATCTATCCCGACGGCCGGAATCTGCAACCGGGTTGGGGCGCTGGCTTCGGTTGCTGTCAGAGGCTCTGTCGGCTCGATTTTGTAGGTGATGGCAGGGGTCGGTGTGATCTTTGATCCCGAAGCCTGGGTGGGGCTGGCGACTGGTTTGGCGGTGGGCGGAGGTTGCGTGGCCTGGGGGACGACCACCAAGGGTTCATTCTGCTCAACACGACACCCAGCCAGCACAAAGACAAGCAGCAGACTCGACAAGAGAAGCAAAAACCGGCTGGGCTGATAGCGATTCGTGATACAATGGGGATGAGTCATCGATGACGTTGTCTTTTGCATTATCTTTTGCATGATCTCTCGCATTATCTTTTGCATGATTTTTTCAGAGGCATGTTGTTTGTTCTGGGCCATGCCAAGAAGCACCATCCACCGAAACGAACCGAAACGATTGGTAAAAGGATTGTAGCATTGCGGCAATAGGGCTGCAAACCATCTGCCAGTTCACATAAAATCCGCACAACCCACCTACTCGCTTATTTCCCCATGCAACAACTGGTTTTCTGGCTCGGTGCCGCCCTGATTTTGTATACATTCTTTGGCTACGCCCTGCTGATTGGTTTGGCTGCCCGTCTCTTTTCTCGGCCCAATCAACAAAGCGACGAATTGCCTCGGCTGACTTTATTGATCGCTGCCTACGACGAAGAAGATGTGCTCGCTGACAAGATCGTGAACAGTCTGGGCCTGGACTATCCACCCGATTGCCTGCATGTGGTGGTTGTGGCCGATGGCTCGACTGACGCAACATGTTCGATTGGAGAATCTTTCACCAGCCGCGGTGTCGTCACCTATTTTCGGCCCGAACGAAGGGGCAAGGTAGCTGCAATCAACAGGGTGATGCCGTTTCTGACCGACCCGATTGTTGTCTTCACCGATGCCAACACCATGCTTGCGCCAGATTCTCTGCGGATGCTGGTGCGACATTTTGCCGATCCAACAGTGGCTGCTGTAGCCGGGGAAAAGCAGGTGCGGGGCGGTGGCGAAGGACTCTATTGGCGCTACGAATCCTTTCTCAAACGTTCCGACAGTGCGATCAGTTCGGTAATGGGTGCAGCGGGCGAACTCTTTGCAATCCGGCGGGAGCGATTTGCGCCGCCGGAGACTGACACAATCGTCGATGATTTTGTGATCTCAATGCGCCTGGTTCAAGCTGGATGGCGGGTGATCTACGAGCCGAAGGCCATTGCATGGGAGGAGCCTACCCCCACGTTGCGTGGAGAATGGCAGCGGCGCACCCGGATTGCAGCAGGTGGAGTTCAGGCCATACGTCGTCTTGGGTCGTTGTTAGCATGGCCTTGGGGGCTGATCACATGGCAATACCTTTCCCATCGCGTTCTGCGTTGGGCCGTCACGCCCATTTTGCTGCCAGCCCTATTGGTGCTGAACCTATCCCTTTGGTCGATCCCCCCCTATCGGCTGTTGGCATTGGGGCAGATTGTTTTCTATCTGATAAGCCTGGTTGGATTCTACCAGGCCCATCGGGGGAAGCGGCATGGAATGATGTACACGATCTTCTTTTTTGTCTTCGCCAATCTGGCCGCACTGGCGGGCATGGTTCGGGGCTTGTCCGATCGCCAGCCGGTTACATGGGCCAGGAGCCGTTGAGGTGACGCGGGCTGAAAAGATTGCAGATGATGGAAAAGGAGCCGCTCTTGCTGCGGCTTCGCTGACCTGTGATATACT
>JAHEML010000193.1 GCA_024643705.1 Caldilineaceae bacterium
ACCACCAGCCAGGGACAGGGCGTCACACCTCTGATCGAAGGTATCACCGTCGAACTGGGCCAGACCGCCAACCACAGCCTCTTCCTCCCCGCCGTCACCAACCAATAGGAGCGCAGAATGATTCCCTACGCAATACGCATTACGCAATACGCAATCATTACAGCGCTCCTTCTCACCCTTTTCGCTGTGACCGGTTCCAGCGCCCAATCCCCCGCGCCCATCTGCCATCCCGGCGATGTGAACTGCGACGGGCGCATCGATGTGGCCGACTTGCAGCAGATCGCCGCTGCCATCGGCGCGACCACTGCTGGGGCGGAGCGGGCGGACCTCACCCGTTTTGACCTGAACGGCGACGGTGTGGTGAATCAGGCTGACCTGGACGCGGCTCGGCTGCGCTGGCGTTCCAGCCTGACCGCCGAAACCGACGACGGCCGTTTTGGCTACGCAGTGGACGACGCGGGCAATGTCTATCTGCGCTGGCAAATGGTGGCCAGTGTCTATAACGCGCCCGTCGAAGTGCTGCGCGAACCAGCCCCAGCGGGTGCGCCTTCTGCCGGTGTGGGCAGCGCGGGCATTGTGGCGACAATTTTGCCCATCACCAGCGACGCCACGGCCCTGCCCCTGCTTGGCGACAATTGGGAGACCCTACGCAACGGCTACGAGACCGACGCCAACGGTGATCCCCTGCCCCTGGCCTCCATCGCCGACGTGCATACCCACGTCCAGGCGGGCGACAATCCCATGCTGGTGGAGTGGCTGGCAAACCGGGATCCGGGCGTGGCCCAGGTCTTTGGGTTGGGCCATCTGGACGCAGCGTTCAGCGGTGTGGGCGTATACCGCTATTGGATTCGCCAGGTCGTCTCACCCAGCAAAACCGTTCTCCTTGGCCCGCTGGACATCGACACGTCCATGCGCACTCGCCTGCCCAACCCCGGCGGCCTGAGTGCCTTTGACGCCGCGCCCCTGGTCGAGAGCAATTTGGCTGCCCAAATCGGCGGTGCTGTCAACGCAGCGGTGCAAGGACGGGCGTTGCAGGAAGCCCACGCCAATATCTTCCTTTCGTGGCAGACAAATCTGGGCCGACCGGAGACCGACCCGGTTTGGCAAAACGGTTTCAACGTGTTCCGCCGCACCTGCGACCCCGGCCCGGCCAACTGCGGCCCCTTTGCACTGATCAACGAATACCCCATCTTTCCCCAGCCCCAGCCCGCAGAAGTGACTGCCAACGAAGATGTGAGCGACGGTCGCCTGGCCTACGGGCTGGAGGTTCACGAGTTCGAGTACGAGTGGGCAGACTTTGATTTGGACACAGCCCGGATGTACTGCTACAGCGTCACCAGCCTGGATCTGTTGCAGCAGGACGGCACTCTCTCGCCCGAAGCCTGCCTGCAACCACCCGACTACCGCCCCACCGGTGCGCCAGATATGCTGCGCGTCGAGACGATCTACAACGGCAAGAACAATCCTGCCGACGTGCAGGTCGTCTATGCCTTCGACCCAAGCGTGGAGGGCAATGGGGACTGGCAGCGTTTCGAACTCTACCGGGCCAAGACAGCCCTGGCTATCTGGCCCGACGAGTGGGAGCTGGTGCGCGCCGTCACCCCGGACGAATGCGGCGACGAAATGTTCGTCGGCGATACGGGTCTGGCCGAGCACGCGGATTACTGGTATCGGATGGCAACCGTCGACCGTAGCGGCAACCGCAGCGCGCCCAGCACCCCCCACGTAAGCAAAGTGGACGATATCTATCCCCCAGCCGCACCATTGGCTTGCTCGGTGGATATTTTGGGCAAGCCCCGCAACATCTGCTTCCCCACTGATAGCGATGTGGTAAAAGTCAACGTCTACCGCAAATTCGCTGCGGACGGCGTGCCTATTCTGGTGGATCAAGCAGCCATGACCGGCAGCAACTTTGTGTGGACCAATTGGGGCGACGATTACACCCCCCTGCGCGAGACCGACGTCTGGTACGAAGTTCGGGGCATGGACGAAGCGGGCAACCTGGGAGCGATTTCCACCTTTCCTCTCACACGCATATTGAGCAAAGGGCAGGCCCAAAAAATTCTCCCGCCCGCGTTGCTCAGCGCCCAGATTGACAGCAATTTCCAGGGGCAATTGACCTGGACCACCAGCGGCGAACAGAATCTGCGGGAATTCGACATCTACCGGGGCAAAGGCGAGAGCCAGCCCAGTCTGGCCTCGATGACCTGGATTGGGATTGTGTCGGTTGACGGCGAACCCGAAGCCGACCGCACATTTGAATACACCGACGACAGCAGCGAACTGAACTCCAATAGCATCTTCTGGTACGCGATCGAAGCGGTGGATGCGGCGGGCAACAAAGCTGCTTCGGCGCCCTATCCCGCCCGGTATGTGAATCTGGACGACCCATCCGCCCGCTACCAGGAGACCTTCAGCATCGAAGTCGAATGGGTGGACGGTCCGCCGGAAGCGAACGGTGTCACCATTTCCATCAACGATCCGTCCGGCACGGTGGGCAACCGCAAGTGCTGCTACATCGTCTTCCGCAGCAGCAGCGCCACCGAGGGCTTTACCCCCATCTCGCCCATCATCGGCACCACCGACCAGCTCGTCGATTACGACGTACACCCCGGCGACACTGCTTATTACCAACTTGTGCGTATCGCCGCTGGGACGTACAACGGCACAGCCATCGATCCCGGCACAGCCCGGGGCGAGATTACGGGTAAATCCAATGTGGCCCAGGCCATCATCACAGCCAAGCCGCTGCCCAGCGTGGCCCACATGGCCCCGGAAGGTGGGATTTATGTGCCCGCCGTGGGCGACCCGCCCGCCACCCTCCATTTCGGCACCTGGGACATCACCGTCACCAGCTACAGCAACAAGACAGCGGGCAACCTGACCGGCAACGGCAAGGTCACCCTCCAGCCCAGCGGAGGGGTCAACAAAACCGTGAAGGTGACCTTCTCCGGCGTCAGCGCCAACGGTGCCGGCACAGTGACCGCGGGCAGCGGCTCGGTGCTGTTGGGCACAATGGCCGTGGAACGCAACAACCGGGTGCGCTACACAGTGAAAAATATGACCATCGACAAATTCGGGGCCAAAGCGACAATCCGCATCTACGACTTCGGCCTGGACTTCACCGTCTACCAATTAGAGGCTGCCGGGCCGGGCTATCCCATCGAAGCAGCCGCCCAGGATGTCTTCATCGAAGACACCACCCTGCGCTTCTCCCACGTCATCAGCGTCAGCCAAAACTGCCTGACCGCGCCGGCCAACATCGTTTTCCCCTTTGGCGTGCGCGACTGGCCTTTGGCCGTTGTGCCCACGGAGGATTTCACCATCGACGAGACCGGCGTCCAGTTTGGCGCTACCTGCACCGTCTACCGTGACCGCTTTGTCCTACTCACCGGCCAGCAGGGCGCGCTGGACTATCGCAACGATAACTTCCTGAAAATTCTGGCGACCGACGGCAAAACAGGCATCTGCGCGGGGACAGGCGACGCCACCTATAGCCGGGCCAACGGGCTGAACGGCTGTTGGGGCAATATCCTCGGCTTCACCTACACCACCGCCTTCCCCTTCGGCGTGGAGGTGGGCAGCAGCGCACGCAGCTACCGCTTCATCAACGGCATACTTAATCACGGCAAGCTGACCCGCAAACTGAGCGGTGACAGTCTCGCCTTCGGTTACCGCAAGGATACGGATGGCTTTGCGCTGAACAACTTCAGCGGCAATTATGTCACCCTGGACATTACGGCCAACGGCGGGATCACTGGGACTGTCACCTCCGCGGATGACATCGCCTGGACTGGCTACCGGGCCTACGATGGCGACTATTTCTTCTACACCCCGCCCGTGTTGACCGCCGCTCTGCCCAATGTAAGCTGGCCCGCCTCGCTGGGCACAGGGGCCAGCGGACTACCCGGCAACGAGCAGGAACAGCCCGGCCTCAATGCCCACCGGCACAACTTCGACTGGACGCCCTGCCCCACACCGGCCAGCCCGGCTACTTTGGCCTTTGCCTTCGAAGGCAGCAGCGACGTGGACCTGTACATCCGGCGCAGTGGCGTGAGCGGGGTGGTGGATATGCAGCCCGCAGCCGACCTGCCCGTCACTTTGGCGAACTACCAGTTCCGTTTCAGCCGCTTTGCCCAAAGCTGGCTGAGCAACTGGCCCTATGACAGCGCCAGCGGCGGCAAAATCTATCTGCCCTATCCCGCCGAAGCACTTTTTGAGTTCGACCAGTTGCTGATGGACGAGGCAGGCTGTGCCACCAGCGGAGCGCTCTTACCCAAGCCCGAAGAGCTGGACTACTGGCAATTGGACGTTCTGCCCTGGGCCGTCTTCTTCGACGACGCGGACAAGCTCTGGATCGAACTTGAAACCCAAATCACCAACTTGGAGCGGCTGGACGGCAACGCCAGCGATCCCCAGGTGGAGTTGGCCCTGGCTTTCAATCCCAATGGAACCTTCTACGACGGGGAATCTTACCCGGAGGATACGGTCTACACAGTGGACGATTTCTATGTGGTGATGGAGGACCTGCGCCTGAGCAACTACGGCAACGGCGGCTCCACCCGGGAGAAGCCAGCCTGGAGCAAGAGCGCTACCCTGGCGACGGCTCCCTGCCTGCCCCAGGAGAGCGGCTGCACCACCACGCCGGGGTTGGACGGGGGATTCGTGGCGCTGAATGCGGGGGTCTATCTGCCCTTCTTCGGCGAAGCCACCGACCCGGACAGTGATCAAATCTATCTGCTGGCCGCAAACCCCTATGTGGGCTTCAACCGGCGGCCCCTGGCCGAGCAGCTTTTCAGCCCGGCGCTGGACATCCAACTACAATACGAACTGCTCTACGCCCAATCCCAGGCCGCCAACATCGCCAGCCGCTGGGTGGGGCTGGCTACCTCCCAGGGCCGGGACATCAGCATACTGGACAATGTGCTGGCAGAAGTGACCATTGCCGAGATTCCCAACTCGCTGGTGGTGGAGCCGAGTACCGAGCGCATCTTTTTCGGCTTCCCATCGGCCACGGGGATGTTTCTGGCCGCGGATGAAGCCTGGAATACCCTCCCCGGCAACAGCCCCGCGGCTTCTCAGGCCGCGCTGGAAAGTCGATTTCTGGGCTGGTGCTCTGGCAGCGGCGGCAACAATGGCCCCCTCTTCAGCCTCTTCGCCTCTGGCTGGGACTGTGCCCTGGAGGCCAAGCTGGCCGCCTATCTTGCCAAGCAGGAAGGGTTCGACGATTACAAGACACTGATTCAGGATGTGGACGACAGGGCCGAGAGCTTCGGTGGTATCGTCTCCGATTGGCTCACCGATGGCTCCTTTGCCGATGTCCACGTCGGCCTGCCTCTCTTCAAACAGAAGTTGGCGAACTCACCCCTGCAACTCCAATGGGTGCGGGGCGACGCCACCATCCGCCCAGTGACCGACGGCGACGGCCGGGTTATCGACGGCGAACTGGACTTGCTCCAGACCGACGCCTTTGTGACGGTTTACGACTCGGAGCCGACCGGCACAGACGCCAAAACGCTCCTCACCGGGGACTTCTCGCTGGAATGGGACCCGGACGGGGCTATCTATGCCAACGCCAGAGATGTACAGACCACGATGGCCGATCTGGACGTGCGCCTGGACGCGGACATGCGTCTGCTCTTTGATCTGGACGACCTGGGCTATGGCATCGAAGGGGGCGTCACCCTCTACGACATCGAAACCGAAGTGGCGACGGTGGACAAGGCGGGCGCGGTAGCCGGTTTCACGGTGGACAACCAGAAGATCGTCCTGCTCTACACCGGCGCGTCCTTGGACCTCTGGATCGATCTGGAAAGCATCGGTCGCATCAATGTGGGCGGCTCTTTCCTCTTTGGCCGGTTGGACCCCAACAGCCCGGTGCTGGCCCAGGAATATGGCGATGTGATGGCCGCCATGGACCCAGACCCAGGAATGCTGATTCAGGGCGCGTATATGCAGCTCTACGCCAACAATATCCCCATCTTCAATCTCCTGGGTAGCTGTCCCGGCGTCAAGATCAGCGGCGGGGGCGAGGTGGCCTTCTGGGTCTTTACCGAAGTGGGCCAGCCCAACAACGCCTGGGGCGTGCGCCTGGGGGTCAACGCCACGGGCAAGGCGCTCTGCGTGGCCGCGGTCAAAGCCAGCGTCACGTTGCAACTGGACAACGACTTCGGCAGCAGCGCGCTGGACCTGACCGGCGATGCCTGGGCCGGGGCCGGTTGCGGTGGCTGCGAGGTGGACACCTGGACGACCAAGCAGAAGGTGCGGGACGACAAGTGGTGTCTCAAGTGCATCCTGACCCTTGATTTTGTCATCCCGCTCAAGGGTTCCAACACGAAAGCGGACTTCGACTGGTCTGGGGAGTGTCCGTTCTGATGAAGAGATTGCGCATTTCGTATTGCGTATTTCGTATTGCGTAAGTCTGCACATCGAATGCGATGTGCAGACTTACGGAGCAAGGCAGTGAGCTTAGGTGAGGTTTTTAACCGCACAACGAGCGGAGACTGGCCTTGAATCACCATTAAAGCAAGCATCCCCTTGTCCCAAACAGGAGAGTAGCAATGCAGCAGTCAACTCCACCACAAACTACGCAATACGCAATACGCAACACGCAGCCCGCGCTTGCGCTTGCGCTGCTCTTTCTCCTCGCCATCGCCGGCCTGGCTTTTGCCGAAACCGACGCGCCCACGCTGAAGCTGACCGTCGATCCAGGCATGGGAGAAGGCGGAGTCGAAGGTGCAGTCGTGCGGCCCGGCGATGTGGTGACAGCGACGGTTGCATTAACCTACACCGGCGGCAGCGGACCCATCAATACGACAGTTCTGGTCAACCTGCCCAAGGGGCTGGAACTGGCCGGGCGGCCCACCATCAGCGAAAGCCCGGCCCAATCGGTGAACCCCTTGGCCGCACAGCGCCGGGACAGAACCGTCGGCTGGCAGGGTAGCCTGCGCAACGGAGGCACGCTGATTTTACGCCTGCCCATGCGGGTGGGCAACTGCTGGGGTGGCTACCGCACACTGACAGTCAACGCCGGGGCATTGACTGTCAG
>JAHEML010000194.1 GCA_024643705.1 Caldilineaceae bacterium
GGCCATCAAGCGCAGCCCACTGGGATTTTCTACTCCAGAATTGGACGAAAATGCGATTGCCACCCACGAGTATAGCAAGCAACTCAAGCGCATGTTCCGGCCTGAATTTCTCAACCGCATCGACGAAACAGTCGTCTTTGACGCCTTGACAAAATCGAATGTGCCCGAGATTGTGCGCATTCTCATGCAGGAAATCGTCGTGCGGATGGACGAACTAGGCATTGGCGTAGAGTTGACCGACGCGGCCGCAGCCCATCTGGCCGAGATTGGCTTCAACGCCGAGTATGGGGCGCGGCCACTGCGCCGCCTGCTCCAGCGCCAAGTGGAGACGGAGCTGAGTAAGCGCATGCTCCGGGGCGACTACCAGACCGGGGATCAGGTACTGATCCACGTTGCCCCCAACGATGAAGGCAAGGATGAACTGACCTTCGAGCGTCAGGAGCCGGAACCCATCGCGGTGGAATGGTCTACCAGCGAGGCCGCTCCCGCCAACACCGAAGATTTAGAGTAGGCACGATTTGAGAGGATCAACAAAAGAGGCCCGGTGTCGCACGCGACACCGGGCCTCTTTTGTTGATCCTCTACTACTACCACTCCTCCACCCATTCCTCTTCCTCCCCCACCACCCGAAACTGGCGTTGGGACGGTCCCTGGCTTCCGTTGGGGCTAGGCAACGCCATCTGATTGGGTTGGGGAAAACCGTTGCCTTGACCGCCATAATAGCCCGCGTATTGGTTGGCCTGCCCCTGGTGCATGGGCATTGACGGCGGCGCCATGATCACCACCTGTGGGTAGCCCCCATATTGCCCCTGTCCCCGCGGCGGCTGTTGACCGCCCCGACCCCGCATTCCCTCTCCCCCGCTATCGCCACGGTCCCACTCCTGGCGACCCTCGTTGCGGCGACCAGCCACCAGCATCAGCAGCGCGGCGGGGATACTCGCCAGCACCCCAAAGACAACGCCCACCGCAATCCCCATTGCGTCCGGACTCATCGAACTGCCCACTCGCCAGCCCAGCGCGCCGACGAAGATGAGAGCAGACAGAATCAATAATCGTTTCATCGTTCATTCCTCCTTTGAATTGCGTGTTGCGGATTGCGAATTGCGTAACCGTTGGCATTGGTGGCATGTCAGATACCGACCAGTAGGGACAAAGCACCCAACACTCGACCCTTTTCACGTATCACGTTTCATCACGCCCCACCATCCCCGCCCACTGCGACCAACACCCCACGGCCTACGCAATACGCAATACGCTATCCCCGACTCATTTCTCCCACCGCGCCCATCTCCTCCGGCCCTAGCCACGCCGCCTGAAAACGGACCGTCTCTCCCTTTGCCACCAGCAAAAAATCGCCTTTGCCGTTCAACTTCTCTGCGCCGCTCTCCGAAATGCCGGATGCGTAACGGGCCTCGTCCTTGCCGTTGACCGCACCCACGATGCGCACGGGAAAGTTTGCCTTCATGGCGCTGCCGATCAGCGCTGCCGTTGGCTTCTGGGTGCAGCCGATGAGATGCAGCCCTGCCTCCCGGCCTCGCTGGGCGATGCGGGTCAGCGGCTCTTCCACCGCCTTGCCCCCGCTCTGGATCAGATCGGCCAGCTCGTCCACCGCGATGATCAGCACCGGATGGCTGATCCCTGCCTGATCCCGCTCCTCCATTTCCACCACCAGCCATTCCAGCCGTGCCTGCACATCCTCCGGGGTGGAGGCCACCCCACCCGCCACATTCGGCAGTCGTTGCAGACCAGCAAAACCCCGGTTCTTGGGGTCGATCAACACAATTTGCAGACTGTTGGCCGGGTTAAAGAGCGCCAGCGACGCCAGCAGCCCCCGCACCAGGGCTGTCTTGCCGCTGCCCGTTGTGCCCGCCACCAGAATATGCACTACATCCGGCGCGGTGATGCGCAGGAGCAGAGGCAGCCCAGCTTCGTCGATGCCCAGCACCGCTGTGGCCGGGGGCACGCGCCCCAGCTTTTTGCAGATGGGCAGCAGCTTCACCGGCGCGGCGTCGTCCCGGGGCAGTTCGAGATGGAAGCCACCGCCGCTGCGGTAGACGCGCACAGTCGGGCAACGCAGCGCCAGGGCCAGTTCTTCGGCCAGCCCGGTCACCTTGCTCACCTTCACCCCTGGCGCTGTCACCAGGCGAAACTGGACAAACCGCGGCGACACCACCGCGCCATCCACCCGGCTGGGAATTTTGTGGGTGGCGAGCACGGCTTCAATCGTATCCGATTGGCGATCCAGTTCGTAGCGGCTCAGGGCCATTGGGTATTCCGTCCGGGCAGAAGAAGCACGATCCAGACGGGTGTAAGAGGCAAGAGGGTGTGTCAAGGCGCGAAAAATGTCTGGGGCTGCAGCGTAGATCGGCATGGTGGACAATCGTCCATCAACCTGCTAGAATTGAGTGTAGAACAAATGTTCTCGTGTTGTCAAATTGGGTTTTTGGGCAATTGTCCCTGCTGGCTGGATGCTGTACACTGTCTGCTGGCGTCTACTTTTCCAACCCCACCCCAAGGAGCAATCGATGAAAATCTTTCCTGCGGCCGAGACCGTCGCCGCTCTGACCCCCCAAAACCCCTTTGAACGCCACGAAGATGGTCGTGCCCGTGTCTCCGATGATATTCTGGAGCGCATGAAATTGGTGACAACCGAAGAAGCCTGGGGCGTGCTGCGGCGCAACGGCTACAACAACCAGTTCGAAGGCGAATGGACCCGCACCCACCCCGACACCATCCTGGTGGGCCGGGTGCTCACCTGTGTCATGGTACCCCACCGGCCCGATTTGCAGGATGTGGTGGCAGCCCAGGGCGAGGCCGAAGGGCGCATCGGCGGCCAGAATTCCTGGGTCATCGACACCTTGCAGCCCGGCGATGTGTTGGTGGTCGATCTCTTTGGCAAAGTGCGGGATGGCACCTTTATCGGCGACAACCTCGCCACATCCATCCGCACCCGCACCAAGGCCGGCGCAGTCATCCACGGTGGCATTCGCGACTATGCGGGCATTTCCGAGCTGACCGACGTGGCCTTCTTCTGCCGGGGGCTGGACCCCACGGCCATCGCCAATGTGACTCTGGCCGCGGTGAACGTGCCCGTGCGCATCGGCAACGCCACCGCCATGCCCGGTGACATTGTCTTAGGCACGCCCACCGGCGTTATCTTTATTCCGCCCCACCTGGCCCAGGAAGTTGTCGAGCGCTCCGAGGACATCCGGGTGCGGGACGAGTTTGGCAAACTGCGCCTGACCCAGGGGCGCTACACCCCCGGCGAAATTGACCGCAAGTGGAGTGACGAGATCGAAGCCGATTATCAGGAATGGCTGAAAGAGAGAGGCTAGCCAATGCTGGAGAGTAACCGGGTGGTGACCGCTCTGGAGAGCAAGCGGGAGCTATTTCAGGGGTACAATACGGAGTTTGCCCAGGAGCAGGCCCGGCTGATCGATATATTCGATGCTTTCCGGCGCAAGAGCTATGCCCAGTTGCAAGCGGCTGTTGACGAAACGGGCGTGGATTGGCCCGGCGCGCTGCCCACCAAAGAGATCGACGCCGCCGACGAAATGCGCCACATCTTCGGCGAGAGCTGGCACAATCATCAAGAGGCCAGGGGTTGGGCGATCCGGATTCTGACGGGCCGCCCCTCGATTGCGGTGGACGGTAGCCAGATTACACCGACCAAAGACTTTTCCATGCCCGTGGGCGCGGTGCAGGTGGGGTGGTTTATCAACGAACATCTGCCCGCGGCCGCTGGCGCGCTCCAGTACGTTAAAGATGTCCAGTTCGAAGTGCTGGCCCCTGCCGAATTGGGCGATGCGGGCACAGGCGACGTGGAGGCTGGCTTCCCCGATTGGCGTGTAAACCAGCAGCGTTTTGTGCGGGAATGCGAAAAGCTCTGCGAGTTGATGGAGGAATATAGCCAGCGCCCCGAAGAAGATCGCCCTCTCTGCTTTTTCGACGGCTCGTTCGTCATCAGCTTTGCCGGTCAATTGCCCGAAGATAGGGCCAGACCCTATGTGGAGGCAGTGGATCGGCTGCTCCACTGCTCACAGACAACCCGCACCCCGGTGGTGGGCTTTGTGGACAGCAGCTACAGCCAGGATATTGTAACCCTCTTGAACATTCTGGACTCCAGGGCCAGGATTCTTCACAGCCGGGATGCTCATCTCTTCCGCCGTATCTTGCCCCAATGGGGCGACCGCAGCCCCCTCTTTCTCTGTGCCCGTCGGGATTCGCTCAACCTGGAAGCCAAGCGACCCACCAAGGCACCCTTTTACAAAGATGTGGCCTTTACCTACGTCAACCTGGTTAACGATCGTCCCCCGGCCCGGTTGGAAATGCCCCGCTGGATTCTGGATGCAGGCCGCGCGGACGAGGTCATCGACCGGGTGCGGGCCGAGTCGGTGGTGGGTGTGGGCTATCCCTACGCCATCGAAACCGCCGACGCGCTGGCCGTCATCTCCCAGCAGGATCGGGAGCGCTTCTATCGCATTTTGCAGGATTTTCTGGAACAGTCGGGGATCGAACTCTCCGCCGCCCGCAAGATGCGCAGCAAGCGGCAGAGAAGGTAAAGAGGAGGTAAAGCGGAGGTAAGGGGTGTGAAGCGGTACTCGGTACTGTTTTCTTAGAGAGTGGAAACGTGAAACGTGAGATCGTCCGACCTTTCTCGCGTTTCACGTTTCACCTTTCCGGCAGCATCCTGCCCAGCCCTATTCCCCCTGCAAGCTCAACAGATAGGCGATAATATCCGCTATCTGTGTATCGTACAGGGATGTGCCGTAAGTCTGGGGCATCAGCCCGGCAACATAGCCCTCGTTGACATACGCGTTCGGCTCTGTAATACTATTGTAGAGATAGAGGCCAGCGCTCTCTCCGGCCACCCGTTCCCCAGCGGTCGCACCCACGCTGTACCAACTTGGCCCAACCATCCGCACATCCTTTTCCAGGCTGTGGCAGGCCGTACAAGCGCTAGATACAGTTGCCGCCTGGCCCTTGGCAGCATCTGCCGATGGCATGAGCGCCAGGATTTCGGCGGGCATGCCCGCGTAGATCGCAGCGTCGTCTGTGCTGGTGTCTGCACTGGCGTCTGTTTCAGTGGCGGCAACCGGTGTGGCTGTGGGAATGGTCAATGTGGCTGTTACGGTGACAATCGGGGCCGTGGGCGTTACAGTGACAGTCGGCGTCAGCGTGGTTGTGGCCGAGATGGGGGCCGGTGTCGCGGTGATAGTGAGAGTGGCCGTCGCGGTGGGTGCCACTGTAGCTGTCAAGGTAGCAGTCACTGTCAGAGCTACTGTTGGTGTGGCGGTCGGTTCCTCGGTTGGCGCGGTTGTCACGATTGGCGTTGATGTTAATGTTGGCGCGGTTGTCGGCGTCTCGGTTGGGGCTGTTGTGGCGGTTGCCTGAACAACAGGCGTTGCTGTTGCAGGCAGAGGCGTTGGGGCCTGGGTGTAGACGGCAATGGGTGTGGGAACCTCCACCGAAGATGCGCCGGAGCCACCACATCCAGCGATGATCAGAGCAGTCAACAACAAAGCAGATAACGAAATACGCATAGAAATTTCCTTATAGTTTGACGGTACAATAGTATGTGCATTCTTGAACAATCTTAACTCTAACCCATTGTCCTCACAAAGTTTGTAACCCAATCGCGAATGTCACTTCATCCTCTTCTCGCCGACCTGCGCCGGGATACCGGCTTTATGGCAAATGTGAGTGCCTGGCAGACTCTGGCGGCCCGGCCAGCCCACACCGCGCCCATTCCCCATGCTCTGCATCCAGGGTTGATCAGCGCTTTGGCCCGGCGGGGCATCTCCCATCTCTACAGCCACCAGCACCAAGCCGTCACCAGCGCGCTGGCCGGGGAGAATATCGCTGTTGTCACCCCCACAGCCAGCGGCAAGACCCTCTGCTACACCCTGCCTGTTCTGCACCAACTCTTCAGCGATCCCGACGCCACCGCGCTCTATCTTTTCCCCACCAAAGCTCTGGCCCACGATCAGCTGGAAGAGATTGAGAATTGGAGATTGGAGATTGGCAACGGGGCAAGCAATCTCCAATCTCCAATCCCAAACCTCTCTTCCCCCACCCTCTCCTTCTCTCCCCTCTCCTTTTCCACCTACGACGGCGACACCCCCTCGGCCCAGCGCGCCGCCATCCGCCGGGAGAGCCGCCTGCTGATTACCAACCCAGACATGCTCCATATGGGCATTTTGCCCTACCACGCGGGCTGGGAGCGCTTTTTCGCCGGGCTGCGCCTGGTGGTCATCGACGAAATGCACACCTATCGGGGTGTCTTTGGCAGCCACGTAGCCAATGTGCTGCGCCGTCTGCAACGAGTCGCCGCTTTTTATGGAAGCAGCCCCCGCTTCGTCCTCACCAGCGCCACCATTGCCAACCCCGGCCCCCTGGCCGAGCAGCTCATCGAACAACCGGTGACAGTCATCGACCGCAACGGCGCGCCCCAGGGCGAGAAACACATCATTCTCTACAACCCGCCGCTATACGATCCTGTACAGGGCTTGCGCCGCAGCAGTGTGCTGGAAAGCCAGGAACTGGCCGTGCGCACCTTGCATAGCGGCCTGCAAACCATTGTCTTTGCCCGCGCCCGCCTGACCGTGGAAGTACTGCTGACCTACATTCGCGACCGGCTGAAAAAGCAAGAGCATGGAGATAGGCGATTGGAGATTGAGCGTCCCGTCGCCAATCTCCAATCGCCTATCTCCATGCTCTCGTCTTCTATCCGCGGCTACCGGGGCGGCTATTTGCCCGAAGAGCGCCGGGCCATCGAGGCGGGGCTGCGATCCGGCGAAGTGCGGGGCGTGGTGACAACGAACGCGCTGGAATTGGGCATCGACATCGGCCAGTTGGAGGTGGCAATCCTGTGCGGCTACCCCGGCACAATCGCTAGCGCCTGGCAGCAGATGGGCCGGGCCGGGCGCACCGCCGACGCTTCTCTGGCAATTTTGGTCGCCACTGCCGGCGCGCTGGATCAATATCTGGTCAGCCAGCCGGACTTTTTCTTCGAGCGATCGCCGGAACAGGCGGTGATCA
>JAHEML010000195.1 GCA_024643705.1 Caldilineaceae bacterium
TGGTCAACACTTGGCCGATCTTCTGATCAACGTAGGTACATTGGGCATAATAGGTGGCAGTTGCCTTGCGGATGGCCTCTTCGTCGAAGGGCTGCTCCCAGCCAAAATAGCGACGCATTCGATCCAGCGCTGGGTGGTCGGGCCAGTCGTCCTCGGCCCAATCTACAGGCAGGGGCATCTCGTCCACCGGATAGAGATCGTAGAATTGCTGAGGCGCGATAAACGGTGGATGGGGGTTGACGAGGCTGACAAAAAGTACCCAGGGCTGCTCGTCCTGGGCGTGTTCGGCCAACCATCGGCTGGCACGCTCGGCAATACGTGCGTCGTAGCGCAGATAGGATGATTCGCCCGGCCCCGCATTCAGAATGCCGTTGCGTCCTTTGCGCAGAGGTGGGTTCTCCCGAATGCAACTGATCAGTTCCCCGATGCCTTCGGCCACGTACATGGCGTCGATCTTCTCGCTGAAACCGTCATCGTCCTCGGCCCGCCGGTAATGCAACTTGCCAATCGAATCCACCCGATAACCCTGGGCTTGCAAGCGGTGTCCCCAGGCAGGCGGGTGGCCCGTGTAGGGAAAGGCGTTGTCCCACAGGCGGATGTCGTGGACGTAGCGCCCGGTTGCCAACGAGCCGCGGCTGGGCACACAAATGGGGCAGTTGGTATAGCCATTGGCGAACCGCGTGCCCCGCTCGGCCAATCTGTCCAAATGGGGTGTCTGCACAATCGGGTTGCCATCGCTGCCAGTGGCGCTGGCCTGATGCTCGTCGGAGCAGATAAAAAGAAGATTCGTGGGCTTCATTGGTCTGCTTTCGGGGAACGGTCAGAAATGGGGTCAAAGGCACAAGTTGGAGCAGAATAGCATAAATGGGAGTAGCCAACAAACAGTAAAAAAGCACCCAGAAATCGTCGTTGACACCATTAGCCCAGCCGGGTAGAATAGACCAATCTCGCATCTCCCTACCCCAATTTCCACCCAATTCTCCCCCACGGAGGCAGACCAATGCCAGCACCCCCTACCGCGAATAAAGACTTTGACTTGCTGATCAGAGGGGCAAGAGTGATCGATCCCGCGCAGCATATGGACGCGATTTGCGACATCGCCGTGCAGGATGGTCGCATCGCAGGTGTGGGGGATTTTTCCGCCGCGACTGCGGCCCAGGTCATCGATGCCAGCGGATCGATTGCCAGCCCCGGTTGGATCGACCTCCACGCCCATGTCTTCTACGGCGGCAGTGCCAGCGGCATCGACGCAGATGCCGACGCCGGGATCGCCACTGGGGTGACAACCGTGGTGGATGCGGGCAGCACAGGGGCTGCTGTATGGAAGGATTTTCGCGAAGGAGTCATGGCAACAGCCCAAACCAGGGTTCTCGCCTTTCTCAATATCTCCGTCAACACAGCGATGAAAACCAAGCATGGCGATTGGGCCAATTTTTCCCAAAGTAAAACCATCCAACTGGCCGAGCAAGAGGCCGCCGCGGGCCACTGCCTGGGCATTAAAGTGCTTGCCAGCCAGACCCACTGCGGAGCCATGGGGATCACCCCAGTCAAGCTGGCCCGACAGGCGGCTCGGCTCTCGGGCACAGGGCTGATGGTCCATATTGGCAATGCGCCCCCTCTCATCGACGAAGTGCTGGACCTGCTGGGCGAGGGCGACATTGTCACCCACTGCTGGCACGGAAAATATGGCGGCATTTTGGGCCGAGACAAGAAACCCTTGCCCGCGATTTGGGCCGCAGCCGAACGGGGCGTTAAATTCGACATTGGTCACGGCTCGGCCAGCTTTGCCTTCGACACAGCCCGCCACGCGCTTGATGCGGGCCTGCCCCTCCACGCCATTTCTACTGATCTGCACGGTGGGTGCATCAATGGCCCGGTCTTCAGCCAGGGGACCACAATGGCAAAGTTTCTGCATCTCGGCTTCTCCCTCCCCGAAGTGATCCGCCTGAGCACATCATCCCCGGCCCAGTTAATCGGGCGGGGCGACAGCCTCGGCTCGCTGGCCGTGGGGCGAGAGGCGGACATCACCATTTTCCAAGTGGCGGATGGGAATTTCGAATTCACCGACAGCGAAGGCGAGAAAGAGCAGGCCACCCGCAACCTAGAGGTAATCCACACCGTGCGCGCCGGACGAATCGTCAAGTAGCATCTCCATTTTGAAAAGGTTTTATGAATACCACCACAAGTCATAGGCTGCCCTGGGATGTCCTACTCATCGGGGGCGCGTCCGGCGTTGGCAAAACCAGCGTCAGCTACGCCCTGGCACGCCACTTTGGTGTGGGCATCACCGAAGTGGACGACCTGCACATCGTGTTGGAATGCTTAACCACGCCAGAGCAGCAGCCGCTTTTGCACTACTGGCAAACCAACCCAGACGCGGGCAACCTGTCGGCGGAAGGAATCATGGAACTGCATATTTCCGTCTGCCGGGTGCTGGCCCCAGCCATTAACGCCGTGATGGAAAACCACATCGAAACCCATATGCCCATTGTGCTGGAAGGCGATTATCTGATCCCAGAAATGCTGTTGTCGACGGCAACGATACCGGCAACGGGCCAGCCCGGCGCGGCTGAACGGACAAAAATCGAACGGGCCAAAGGCATCTTTCTCTTCGAGCCAGACGAAACGCAGATTCTCCGCAACTTTGCAGCGCGTGAGCCAGACGAAGGCGATCAGACAGGCAGGGCACGGGTTAGCTGGCTCTTGGGCCAATGGCTCCAAGATGAGTGTCAGCGATACGATATAGCAGCGCTGCCCTGCCGCCCGTGGGACACCCTGCCAGCGCGCATCCAAGAAGCCATCGCCTAGCTACCACTCCCCTTACCCAGGGCGCGCCCCCAATGACCCAAACCGTGTTGGCAGTAGACATCGGCTCCACCTGGTGCAAAGCCGCCTGGCTGGACAATCGCGGGCAGATGCTTGCCCAGGGCCGCGCTTACACCCGAGACATCCCCCCCGGCATGCACACCACCCCCGATGGTTTTTGGGGCGCGTTTGTGGCTGCGGTGCAGTACGCAACCGCCCGGCTACCGTCGGATGCTGTGCCAGCGGCCATTGGCATCTCCTGCCGCGCCCTCTTTGGCATCTGCCTGGACGCCGACGGCAACGGCTCGTGGCCCGCCTGGCAAATGGCCCTGGATCGCTACACAAATCCTGTTATTGCCTACGCCCACACAGACGAAGCCTGGAATGGCGCAAATCCTTTTCTCTACGGCTACACCCCCTCCTTTGCTGGTATATTTCTTTGGTTGCGCACCCATCAGCCCCAGCCATTGACAAAAGTGGTGCGGGCCGGCGCGCTGCGGGATTATATCGTCTACCGCATGACCGACGCATGGGTGACAGACCCAGCCACCGGACCCAATCAGTACACCTGGCCCGAAGGACTTTTTCCTCTTTCCGGGCTTACCCCCGATGCGCTCCCCGCCATCCTGGACCCCCACACGATCGCCGGTGGATTGACCACCGCAGCCAGCGAAGCTCTGGGGCTACCGCAGGGGCTGCCTGTAGTAGTCGGCCAACACGATGGCGCGGCGGCCAACTTGGGCGTGGGCGCGATCCGGCCCAACGATGGCTGCTTCACCTTGGGCACAAACTACGTCTTTCGGGGTGTCATGGGAACCCATCCCGGAACCCACGCAATGGGTTATTGGGTGGCCCCTGGCATCTGGTCGTTTGTGGGCAACATCGGCCCGGCCACCCGTCAATTCGAGCTGATGACCAGAGCCATCGACGAAGAGACGCCCGCTGTTGCCGATATTCACAAACGGCTGGCCCCGCTTGCGGCGGAGATTCCACCGGGGAGCAAGGGGCTGGTGCTTGGCCCACTGCCCGGCCCCAATCCTGGCGACGACGATTCGCTCTGCCGTGCTGTGGGCCAGGCTCTTGAAAATGGCTATACACAAGGTGCCGTCTATCGAGCCGTATTGGAAGCCGTGGCCGGGGCTGAACTACGGCTGGTGGATCGGGCACGGCAAGCAGGCGCGCGCCCCACCCGCTTTGTTGCCACGGGTGGCGGCGCGGCCAACCGAACCTTTCTGCAGATTCTGGCATCGGTGCTGGGCGCGCCTGTGGAGATGGGGCAAACCGAGGGAGGTATTCTGGGAGCGGGCATAGCTGCGGCGGTGGGCGCGGGCTGGTACAATTCGCTAGCTGGGGCGCTGACAGCCATGGGAACCCCCGGCCCAATTGTACAGCCCGACCCCGATGCTGTCGCCTTTTATGCCCGGCAAGAATAGAGCGCAACCCATGCCAACACTGGTCATCCTTCCCTGCAAAACGGAGTGAGACAATGAACTACCTGGATAAATTGAATGTTCCCCAGGTGATCAACGCCAGCGGGCGGATGACAGCCCTGGGTGTGAATACCCTAAACGACGAGGTGACCGAAGCCGTGGCCCAGGCGGGTCGGTCCTATGTGGATATGCGTACCTTGCGTCAAGCCGCCGAAGAGCGTATCGCCCGGTTGATCGGCGCAGAAGATGCCATGATCACCACCGGGGCGGCCGCGGGCGTGGCCCTGATGGTGGCTGGGTGCATTGCCGGGGACGATATCAACCGCGTCCAGGCCCTGCCCAACCCGCTGGGCCACCCAAACCAAATCCTGCTGCAAGCGGGTCATCAAGTCAGCTTTGGTGCACCGATTGTCCAGATGATCCGCATGGCTGGCGGAGAGCCGCGGCCTGTCGGGCTGGTCAATTCTGTCAGCGAAGCCCATGTGACCGGCGCGTTTGGCCCCCAGGTGGCGGCCTTTCTCTATGTCCAGTCCCACCACACCGTCCACAAAGGGATGCTCTCCCTGGCCCGTTGTGTGGAACTGAGCAGCAACGCGGGTGTGCCGCTGCTCATCGACGCGGCCGCCGAGGAAGACCTGACCCATTTTGTCCAGAGTGGCGCGGCGCTTGTCGCCTTTAGCGGGGGCAAAGCGATTGGCGGGCCAACCAGCGGAATTGTGGCTGGGCAAAACGCACTGGTGCAGGCGTGTCGAGCACAAAACGGGGGGATTGGCCGCCCCATGAAGGTGGGTAAGGAGCAGATTCTCGGCCTGTGGGTGGCTCTGGAAGCCTATGCCCAGCGGGACACAAGCGCAGAACAGGCGCGCAACAGCAAACTTGTGGACGATCTGCTGGCGGGGTTCGCCCCCTTTGCCGAAACCCGGCGGCTGACCGACGAGGCAGGACGGGGCATCGAGCGGGCGGCGATTCTCCTGCCGCCAGACCAAACAGCGGCGTTGCTCACTTTTTTGGAAAAAGGCGCGCCGCCCATTCACACCCGCAGCCACCAGGCCAATCTGGGCATTGTCGTCTTCGATCCCCGACCCCTGGCCGACGGGGATGTGGAGATAATCGTGAATAGGGTGGGGGCGTTCTTTCGGGGGGAGTGAAATGTAAAAAGTGAAGCGTGGGATCGTCGTCCGATCTCACGCTTCACTTTTCAGCCCTCAATCCTTAACACCCCAAACTGAGCTGGCCGGTGAAAATCCGCCGGGTTTGTCAGCGTGGGCGACCAGCAGCTAAACTCCGGTGCTTCGCCCCGGGGCCGCTCGATGCGATAAAAGTTGGCCCGCCAGATTGTGGGCAGGGGGCCGGACGGCACAATGCCCACCCAGGGCAGCACCAACACCACCCTCCAGCGATCCTCGCTCTCGACAATCTCGGCCTGCCAGCGAATGCCCGGCCAATCCCAAGCCGTGTCCACCACCATCTGCACCCGATCCCCGGTGGGATTTTGCACCCAGGCGTCGAAAAGCACGCCGTTCGGGCTGATCTCGATCTCGGCATAGTCCGTGGGTGTATCTGCACCACCAGCCAGAAAAATCTCCACAACTTCCTCGTCATAGATTGGATCATCCCGCTGGGTGAATGTACCCCAAATGTCCTTGTCGTGGCAATCAAAACGCACATACAAGGCGGCAGCGTCGTAACAGATGCGTACATCTGCCTGCTGCTGGGCTGGACGGCTACCATCGGCCAGAATCAACGGCGGGAGAGAGGGTACGTCCTGCCAGGGCAAGCTATCCAACCCAGCGCTGGCGTCCCAGCCGGATGGAACAGGCGGAATGGCCGCTTCGGGAAGTTGGTTCATCGACTACCTCCGTTGGAATAAGAGCAGAAAAGTTGATGCAGTTCAAAAAGGAACGCCGTGTCGGGCTATCGGACAAAAAGTGGCACAAAAGTTGGGTCTTTCCACTCTAGTATACCAGAGAGCGCTGCGCCTCAACCAGGAACCATCACCCATCCCGATCCTGTTGCTTTCTACCCAAACGGTGTACAATTTCGGGAGCTGTGAACCCAACAATCATCTTCTCCGCCATCCGACCGGAGGCCACGCCCGTGTCCCGTCTCGAACTCTACACCAACGATCCATCCGTCTCCGTCGTCACTGGAGCCTGCCCCCACGACTGCCCAGACACCTGCTCGTGGCAGGTGGCGGTAAACCGAGAAAGCGGCGCGGCAGTCGATATTTGGGGCAACCCGGCCCACCCCATCACCCAGGGCAAACTCTGTGGCAAGGTGGACCGCTACCTGGAACGAGTCTATCATAGCGGGCGGCTGACCACCCCCTTGCGCCGGGTGGGGCCAAAGGGCGGCGGGCATTTCGAGCCGGTCTCGTGGGAGAGAGCGCTGGCCGAAATCGGGGCGCGACTGACGGCTGTGGTGGAAGAATGGGGCAGCCAAGCAGTGTTGCCCTATTCGTACAGTGGCACGTTGGGCTATTTGCAAGGCGAAGGGATGGCGGTGCGCTTCTTCAACCGGCTGGGCGCATCCAAACTGGCCCGCACCATCTGCTCGGAGGCGGGCTTCGAAGGCTACCTCTACACCATTGGCGCTGCCCTGGGCACGGCAACGGAAGAGTACGCCCATGCCAAATTCATCCTGATTTGGGGCAGCAACACCCTCACCAGCAACCTGCATCTGTGGCAATTTATCCAGGCGGCGCGCAAACAGGGCGCGCGGGTTGTGGTGATCGATCCCGCTAACACCCGCACAGCCAAAGCAGCGGACGAATGGTTGCCAATCCACCCTGGTACAGATGG
>JAHEML010000196.1 GCA_024643705.1 Caldilineaceae bacterium
CAGCTTGCAACAAAGGGTCAACATGCAATTGCTGGATATGCTCGGCAACTCGATATGTTGCAAATATATTGGTTCTGTATAAGTCATTTAGGGACACGACTTTGAGAAGTACGTCTTCCAGGTCTGTATTCTCTGGAAACAGACCGAACAATTTCGTTAATGCTCGTTCGACAGTTAGTTGCGTTTGATCGAAATTTCTGATGAAGGAATTAACCAATTCCTCAGTCGGTTCGGGCAGTAACATTGTTGCCTCTCGGGACACTCTTGATTCGTCTGATATATTCTATTTCCACCACCAACCCGCAACCCGCAACACGTTCAAATGACGGCCCGCACTCGCTCTATTATCCCCTGAATTTCCCGGCTCTTCAACTGATAGGCCGCCCGGTTGACGATCAACACGGCTTGCACCTCCAGCACCGTGCGAATCTCGACCAGCCCATTGGCACGCAAAGTGCTACCCGTCTCCACAATGTCCACAATCAGGTCGGCCAGCCCCAACACCGGCCCCAATTCCACCGAGCCAGACAGCCCGATCACTTCGGCGTTGACCCCCCGTTTGCGGAAAAATTCGGCGGCCAGTCGGGGATATTTGGTGGCAATGCGGGGCTGGCTGGCATAGCGCAATGGCGTGTCCGGGCGATCCTTGGGGCCAGCCACACTCAGATTGCAATACCCAAATGGCAGGCGCAGTGGTTCGTGTACCTGCCGCCCGCTCTCCCGCAGAACATCCAGCCCGCAGATGCCCACATCTGCCGCGCCATACTCCACCAGCGTGGGCACATCCCAGGGTTTCGCCATCACAAAGCCGATGCTGCCATCGCGGTTGGGTAGCACGAGTTTGCGGCTGTTCATATCTGTCGGTACAGACAGCCCACACCGCTCCAGCAGTTCCAGGCTGACATCTGCCAGCCGCCCCTTGGGCAGGGCAAAAAGAATCGGGGGGCGGGCCTCGACGGCTTCGCTTTCCGTTTCCCCAGCCTGCTTTTGCGCGATACCATCGCTTGGCAGTGGCAGAGTAGCGTCGTTAATCATCAAAAGATATCTCTCCCCGGCTGGGAACAAAATCGCCGTCGGCGGCGGCGCGATAGGCCACAAATTGGGTGCCTTCCCAGGCCAGAACTTGCCCTACGTCAGTTTGCGCCGCATAGGCCAACGCCTCGGACAAATTCCGCCCGTTCACTTCCACTTGCAGCCGGTAGCCTTGTGCCCGCCAACTCTGCACCTCTTTCATCGCGGCCGGACTGTTGCCGGTGAGAACCAGGGCATCGAGCCGGGCGGGCTGGATCGACGCCGATTGGCCTGCCTGTCGCTGGCGGGCCAGCAGCAGGCGATCCACCCCCAGCGCCACACCCACGGCGGGCTGGGCGGGGCCAAAGTGAGCCACCAGATCGTCGTAGCGGCCCCCACTGCCAATGGAGAAGCCCGATTCCGGAGCCAGAGCCTCGAAGCTGATACCCGTGTAGTAACCCAAAGAGCGGATTTCGGTCAGGTCCAGCACAATCGAGCCGAGAATGTCATGGCTTGCGGCCGCGTCGACAATGGCCCGCAGGTTCTCCAACGCCTGGCTCATCTCGCTGTTCAGGCTGTGGCGTTGGGCCTGCGCGATCACCCGTGGGATGTCGCCACCGCTCAGCCCCGGCAACGCTTCAACAGCCAGCCGTTGTTCGCTGCTTAGGGGCGTCTCCCGCAGGAAATCGGCCAAGGCTGGTTCGCTCTTACGTTCGATGGCCCAGCGCAGGGCATCGCTCTGATCCGGTGTCAGTTGCAGGGCAGCCAGCAGCCCGCTGAAGTAGCGGATCTGTCCTAAAACGATGCGAAAATCCCGCAGGCCAGCTACTGTCATTGCTTCCACAGTTAAGGCCAGCACCTCGGCATCCGCGTCGGGCGCGGCCGCACCAAACATCTCAACACCCGCCTGCCAGAACTCCCGCTGGCGACCGGCCTGGGGATCCACATAGCGGAAGACGCTGCCCGCATAGCCAAAGCGTTGGGGCATGGGCCAATCGTGGAGCCGGGTTCCCACCAGCCGGGCCACAGGCGTGGTGAACTCCGGGCGCAGGGCCAGGGTCTTGCCATCCCGATCCAGAAAGCGATACATCTCGGCTTGCAGCCCCGCGCTGGCCTGGGCGCTCAACGAGTCTGCGTATTCAAAGGCGGGTGGGATCACATCTCCGTAACCCCAACGACGAAAGGTTGCCAGCAGATTGGCAGTCAACTCCTGGCGTTGGAGCGCTTCTTCCCAAAAATAGTCGGCAACGCCGAAGGGGATTTGTCCTTGCATTGGATACACACTACCGGTTGGTTGAGCGAAAAATTGAAAAATAGCGACTCTGGATGACAGGATGAAAGTGCTTGTCATCTTATCATCCCTTTTTCTTCTTGTTCGCCCGGTACTGGTCGATCTGCTCTTTGGGCAGAAACGAGGCCATCTTTTCGGCCTGTGCCGTCTCTTTAGCGTCAGAGGCGCGCTGCTCACCGGGTGTCAGGCCACCCAGCCCGCCCAGGACAGCCACCTGAGAGACAACCCGCTGGGTTTCACTTTCGCCACAGGCCGGACAAGTGGGTTGTTTGCCCGTGGCGGTGGCTTCTTCAGCGGCACGCACGGTCAACCACAATTGGTCGAAAATTTCTCCGCACTGTTGGCAGGCATATTCATAGATAGGCATGGGCTTTTCTCCTGTCGCTGGACACACTTTGTGGAGTATGCCAGAGTTTGCCGAAATGCTCAAAGAATGTGGGTAATAGAGATTGGAGATTGGGAGATTGTGCGCCCTGGATGAGATGTATGTAGAATGAATATCCAGTCAGCGAATCCCATCACCCATCACCCTTAATTATGGTACACCCAATGACCCAACCACCGACACTTTCTCCTCTCATCGGCATTACTACCTATGGCCGCAACGCCGACAACAAATTCACCCTGCCCGCCGAATATGTAGACGCGGTGCGCCGCGCAGGGGGCATTCCTGTGTTGATTCCCGCGGGCGAAACCAAGATTGACACCCTGTTGGCACGGCTGGATGGGCTGATTCTGGCCGGGGGCGGCGATGTGGACCCGGAACTCTACGCAGGCAACCCGCATATCGAAATTTACATGATCGACCCGGAGCGGGACGGGAGCGAAATGGAGTTGGCGCGCACGGTGGCCGCCAATGGCACGCCAACCCTGGGCATCTGCCGGGGAATCCAAGTGCTCAATGTGGCCTTGGGCGGCTCCCTGGTGGAGCATCTCCCCGACGAAGTTGGAGAGACGATTACCCATCGCAACCCGCCGCCGGGCCACGCCCAGATCAGCAGCTATGCCCTGCACCCCCTGACGGTGGATGGCGAGAGCCGTCTGGCCGATATTTTGGGGGCCACCGAGGTCATACCGGCTTCCTGGCATCACCAGGCTGTACGCCGCTTGGCAGATGGGTTGCAGGTGGTGGCGCGAGCAGAGGATGGCACCATCGAGGCCGCCGAGTTATCGGATCATCCCTGGTTGGTGGCTGTCCAGTGGCATCCCGAAATCACCGCGGCGGACGATCCCAGCCAACAGCGGATTTTTGATGCGTTTGTGCAGGCTGCCCGGGAAAATC
Organism: Caldilineaceae bacterium; assembly: GCA_024643705.1. GTDB lineage: Bacteria > Chloroflexota > Anaerolineae > Caldilineales > Caldilineaceae > JACQGT01. The sequence continues at coordinate 3,585 of JAHEML010000196.1, forward strand.
TTCAAAATAAATAGTGAAAGAGCGAAAGAGCGGAGGGTCAAATGGTGCAGAGTCGTCATCGAATTGCCGGGATTGGGTTTGCTATTCTCCTCATTGGCTTCTGGCTGGCAGCTTGCGTGACCCCCAGCGCGCCGCCGCCGGAAACACCTCTGCCCCTGGCGTGGCGTGCAAAGCTGACACTTAACATCACCCGCCCGGTGGCGGCAGACGGTTTGATCATTGTCGCCAGCGAACCAAACAAAATTGTTGCCCTGGATGCCGAGACAGGCACACAGCGCTGGACCGCAGAGCTTGGACAAGCCAGCTTCAGCGACGATCCTCTGGGGGTGGATGGGGGGCGGGTTTTCGCGGTGACCCAGGGTGACGACGGCAAAGTGGTTGCTTTCGATGCGCTCACCGGGTCCCGGCTGTGGGAACTCCCCATAGGCCCCAATCGCAGCGACGAGCATCCTCTTGCCCAGGCCGGACGGGTCTACTTTGAAGCAAGCGATGTGAAAACCAATAGCGCCAGCCTGCGCGCTGTGGATGCAGCAACAGGGGCTACCGTGTGGGATTTCCCAATTGGCAGCTTTGTCGTCACGGCACCGATTGTGGGTAATGGGCTGATCTATGTGGGCGCGTATACTTTTGACGGCTCCAACAACAAAAGTCGCTGGGTCTATGCCATCGACACAGCGACGGGGAACGAGCGTTGGCGCTACCGTTCAGATTTGGATTTGGGGGATCGATTCGCCCTGGACGATACCCACATCTACATTCCAATGGAAGCCGGTGTTCTGGTAGCCCGGCAAGCCGCGACCGGCGAACCCGGATGGACGGCCCGGGTGGGTGGCAGCCGCACAGGCCCGCCGACAAGCATTGGGGAAACGGTCTATGTGGGGACGACAGATGGGGAGATGTTGGCAGTGCAGGCTGGGGATGGGGCAGAACGTTGGCGCATGGATGCTGGTTCGGCCATCTTGACCCAGGCTGTGGAAGCGGAAGGCATACTTTATTTCGGAACCAATGATGGCTTTCTCTACGCGGTGGATGCCCAAAGCGGCAAGGAGAGTTGGAAGGTGCAATCGCCGTTGCAACGTCCCCTTGCCCAGCCCCAATACATCCCGGCTATGTACATCACACCAGTGGTGGTAGGAGACCAAATCCTCTATTTCAATACGGATTCTCTGGTAGCGCTGACCTTGCCCTGATTTGGACGATCCAGAACCAGAGGACTTTGTATACACGGATTGAAAAAAACACAGATAGAATGCCTATCCGTTTTCCCTTTTCATCTGTGTTACAAATCTTGCCGATACGATTCTATCCGGCCTGTCTATCCGGCCTGTGCTTCTGCCAGAAACGTCTCAATAATCCAATCCTCTGCGCCTTCGGCAGTGGGAGAAAAACCGACGAAACCGGGATCGAGACGCTCGTCCCAAATGCGGTAGCCATCTTCGCCTTGGAAGTGACCATAGCCAAAGGGCGCGGCGGCTAAAATCTCCCGCCGCGCCCAGGCCAACATGGCCGTTTCCTGCTTCAATCTCCGTTGTCGCTGTCGCCACAACCGTCTGAACATGTTATGTGCCTGTTGACGCGTAGGGCGGATTTCTTACCCGCCAACTTGAACGGTGGGTAAGAAACCCGCCCTACATACACAAGTGGCTTACTTTCCTGCCAGCGCCTTCTGTCCCGCGTCCAGCACTTCCAAAATCCGCTCCACATCGTAGACACAGCCACCCCACGTGCCACCGCTGACAGCTTGCAGTGCGGCCCATAGTTTGGTGTCGTCGGGCAGCCGGGGATCGCCCGCAATGTCCGGGTGGGATGTCCTCTCGTTCAGCACGGCAGCGCCTTCTTCCGGGCTGTACGTGTGTCCATCGTGACCGACCAAATCCAGCGTGCCGGTCAGGTTGACTGTATCAATTTCGATGCGGATGGTGTCGCCCTCGCGCACTTTGCCAATGGGGCCACCGGCCAGGGCTTCTGGCCCAATGTGGCCGATGCACGCGCCTGTGCTGACGCCAGAGAAGCGGGCGTCGGTGATCAGCGCCACCTGTTTGCCAAAGTCCAAATAGCGCAGGGCCGCGGTGAGCTGGTATGTCTCTTCCATGCCGCTGCCCTGGGGACCGCGACCCATCAGCACCAGAATATCCCCGGCCTTCAGGCTACGCCCGCCTTCGCCTTTGATGGCCGCAATAGCCGCGCGCTCGCTTGTAAAGACCCGGGCCGGGCCGACTTTGCGATAGATGCCGTCTGCATCCACCACTGACGGGTCGATAGCCGTGCTTTTGATCACAGAGCCTTCCGGGGCCAGATTGCCCACGGGGAAGGTGACAGTGCTGGTCAGCCCCCGCTCCTTGGCTTTGGCGGGTGACATAATCACATTGTCCGGGTCTATGCCGTCGGCCTGGAAGAGACGCTCGCGCAGCCGTTTGCGCCGCTCGCTCCCCTGCCATTCGTCCAGCAGATCGCCCAGGCGTGCGCCGTGGACTGTGAGCGCATCCAGCTTGAGCAGATCCAGGTCGCGCAAATGGAGCATCACCTCTGGCACACCACCGGCCAGCCAGCCCTGCACCGTGGGGTGACCGACCGGGCCATTGGGTAGCACGTCCACCAACCGGGGAACCAGGGAGTTGATGTGCCGCCAATCGGCCACGGTGGGCCGGGGCAGACCCGCAGCGTGGGCGATGGCGGGAATGTGGATGAGCAGATTGGTGCTGCCCCCAAAGGCGGCGTGGACAACCATGGCATTGTGCAGCGCGTCCGGGGTCAAAATGTCCGTCGCTGCAATCTTGTTTTCGTAGAGCGAAACCAGGGCGCGGGCCGAGCGTTCGGCCATCTCTTTCCAAATGGGCTGGCCCGAAGGAGCCAGGGCCGCGTGCATCAGGGTCAGCCCCAGGGCTTCGGCCACAACCTGGCTGGTGGCAGCCGTGCCCAAAAACTGGCAGCCACCGCCGGGGGAAGCGCAGGTTTTGCAGCCGATCTCCGCGGCCTCTTCGATGGTCAGCTCGCCGTGGGCGTAGCGCACACCGATCGTCTGGGCCTTGCCAGAGTCTTCTCCCTCGGTCGGTGGGAGCATGACACCACCAGGGACGAGAATCACCGGCAGTTCCCGCTGACCGGCCAATGCCAGCATCATGGCGGGCAGGCCCTTGTCGCAGGTGGCAACGCCCATCACACCTTTGCGCGTGGGCATAGAGCGGATGAGTCGGCGCAGCACAATGGCCGCGTCGTTGCGATAGGGTAGCGAGTCCATCATTCCGGTTGTGCCTTGGCTGCGTCCGTCGCAGGGATCGGTGACAAAACCGGCGTAGGGGACCATCTCCATGTCGGCGATGGTTTTGGCCGCGGCCTGCATGAGTAGCCCGACTTCCCAGTGGCCGCTATGGTAACCCAAGGCAATAGGCGATCCATCTTCGGCGCGGATGCCGCCCTGGGTGCTGAGAATCAAAAATTCGGGACGGCGCAGC
>JAHEML010000197.1 GCA_024643705.1 Caldilineaceae bacterium
TTGCTCCACCCGTGTACTCTCCTGGCAGAACTGCCCATGATTTTCCACCATGGTGCGGATGCTCTTGGCCTGGGCATAGGTGGTGACAGCCCGGCAGCCCTCGGCCAGGCGGGGCAGAGCCGCGGCAAAACTGCGAGGACCCTCGTGGTCGGTGGGCCAACCGCTGGATGCATCGTGGCGCATTCCGGGCACACCCAGAATGGCGGCAACGTCCACTTCGCGCTGTACCCGGGCGATCTCGGCCTGCAAATCTCCGCCGGAACCCCGCAGAAAATCGGCCCCGATGGTGTAGTTGACAATGGGCAGCCCCACCCGTTCGGACTCGGCCCTCAATTCGTGGGCAAAGTCAATCAGGTTTTTACCTTCCGGTACGGCGATTGTCGAAAATTCGATGGCATCAAAGCCCATTTCTGCGGCTTTGGCAATGACATCGATCTGGGCTATCTGGCCGGAGCGTACCAGCCGGACAAAACTGTAAGAACTGACACCGATCTGCATCTTTTCGTGCATCTTTTCATTCCTCTCAGACAACACCCGTTGTCTCTTGAATCATTCGTTTGAGCTTGACCATCCAGTCAGGATGGAAGCGAGGGATCGCCATAAATTGCTGGGCGAGTGCGGGATCACCGCCCCGGTAGACCAATTGGTTGAGCGCACGCACCGAGGCCCAAGGGCAGGGTCGATCGACCAGTTCCCACTCGTCCCCGGCCTGCACAACCCCCGGCTCTAGCACCCGCAAGTAGAAACCCGTGCGCAATTCGTCGATGGTCAGCTTGCTCCAATCTTTGCGGCCCACCCGTTTGGCCTGCTTGCTACACGGCGTGCGAGGGATGCTCACCTGTACGGTCGCCGTCCCCACCCGATAGATGTCGTCCAGGCAAATTGCCGCTTCGTCCGCGTTATCCAGCGTCCAGTTCTCGCCCACATTGCCCGGGCGCAGACGCAACCCCAACCGCTCGTTCCAATAGGTGTAGTGGGCCTGGGGATGGCAGCAGACCTGCTGATAGCCCGCCCGCCCGTGATTGTCCGTGTCGGTCACCCGGTCTCCGGCCAGCCCCTGCTCGGTCAGCTCGACTGGCCCTTCCACCATTTCGCGAAAAATAGACGAATGCCATGTCCCCGTTTCATCGTTGATGGTTTGGGGCTGGCCGACGAAAATGGTATGGATGGTGATCGGCGAATTTGTGCCCGTTTGATCTCTCATTTCACCACCCCCACTGCGATACCGTCGGCATAGGGCACAACTGTGCTGACCAGCCGGGGATTGGCCGCCATCTCCTCGGCAAATTGACGCATCCCCCGAATGCCCGGGTTCTCCTGGTGTTCGGGGTCGGCCAATCGTCCACCCATGCTCACATTGTCGCCCAGAATCACCGTTCCGGACTTGCTGTAACGCAGCGCCCACTCCAGATAGGCAGGATAATTGTTCTTGTCCGCGTCGATGAAGATCAGGTCGAAAGGGGCTTCGTCGGCCAGGCCAGGCAAACTATCCAGCGCGGGACCAACCCGGATTTCTGTCTTATCGGCAAGGCCCAGCGCGGCCCATTGGCGACGGGTAAAGAGAGCGTGCTTTTCTTCCAATTCCAGGCTAATCAACTTGCCCTCAGAAGGCAAGGCACGGGCCATCCACGCGCCGCTGTAGCCACCCAAGGCGCCGATCTCCAATACCTTGGTTGCTCCGTTCAATTGGATGAGAAGCTGCAAGAATTTCCCCTGTTCCGGGCCAATGCTGATGGGCGGCAGCCCCTCTTGCTTGGCCTCGGCTTGCAGACGCTCCAGCCCGGCATCGTCGGCATGAAATGTGTTGCGCAGGAACTGGTCGTAGTGAGAAAGATTGTTCAATACAGACATCTGTTTGGCTCCATTTTTCTCTAGAGTGGTGGGTGATTGGATAATGCTGGGTGGATTGGATAGAGTGCCGTTCCGATTGATCGTTCAACTTGATCTATTGGGTGTCTGCGACAGGCAGGACACTAGCTGGCTGTGCCCCGATCCTGTTCAATGCGGCTCGTCCGCGCACGGTCATGTCGCTGATGAATTGAAATTCGTCCCGGCCATCCATGGGGTAGGCTTTCAGACGGTAGTGGGTTCCCCAGGGCTTTTCGTGCAGGACGACAATCACAGGCTTGGTGAGTTGGGTATAGGGGCTGGTGATGCCCACATCCCAAAGGGTTTGGCGTGCGTGGGCTGCGCTGTGATCCGGGGCCACGTAAAAGTCGGCCACAACCATGTGATCCGGGTTGCCCGAATTGGCGTTGGCGATGTTGTGAGTCCACAGGCGGTTGTGGGGGACAGTAATCTCCGTGTCGTCGGGGGTGACAATCTTGAAGGATCGCAGCCCAATCGACTTGACGACACCATAATCGCCGTCCACCGTCACCCAATCTCCTGTGCGATACGCCTGCTCGTAGATCGCCACCACACCGGCCACAATCCCCGTCACCAGGGGGTTGATGGCAAAACCGATCCCCAACCCAGCCGCACCCACCAAAGAAAAGAGGCTGGACGTTTTGTAGCTGGCGATTAGAATCACCAGGCTGGCCAGAACCAACGCGACATTGAAGATGACACTGACCCCAGGCAAGGCCGACAGCAGGCGTGAGCGGGTTCGGGCGGGCAGCCTGTCGGCAATTCTGGGCAGATAACGCTGGGCCAGGTTGGTGATCAGCCACCCCGCAATCAAAAGCAGCAAGATGAGAACGAGCGGCCTGACATCGATGGTTCCTACGTCGATATTGAAGTCGTTGAGCAGATGTTGAAAAAAGTTATCGATCATGGGGGGAAACTGTCCGTCAGTGTTAATTGGCTAGAGTTACTCAGCTAGAGTTGCTCTAGAGTTGATCGACCAGAAAGCCTTCGTTGGTCAAGAAGCGGTGGATGGCCGGATAGCCTGTTGGGGCTGGTTTCCACATACTCTCATCCCCCCGAGTCTCATCCCCCTGAGTCCCATCCCGTTGCAAAAAACCGCCAGAACGCAATCGGTGCAGGGTCGAAAGGGTCTGGCTCGGTGCAAAGGGCAGCAATTCTGCCAAGATACCCTGGGATAGTTGGCCGTGCAACAGAATGCTTTGCAGCACCATCCCGTCTGCATGGTTCGCACCCCCGGTCAGGTCCGGTAGCTGTACCTGATCCCAGGGGCGTACCCACAGGGTGAACCCCTCGTCGTTTTTGGCTGCGTCCTGGGCATCTTTGCCCACCGTGCTATCTTTGGTCGTCAGCAGGCTGCGTCGCCAGATTTCCCACGCCACCCTGGGGTTGCCCCGGCTACGTGCGGCCAGGTTTTTGAGAAAAGTAGACGAATTCGACTCGACTGTGCGCTCCAAATCGATTGTATCCAACACTGCTTTGCCGCTGGATGCCTCCCGGAAGACAAGCTCGACAGGACTGGCTTTGTGGGCGGATCGGCTCAACCATCGGTTCAACAGATCATCCCCAAAGGGGGCCGACACAAGGGGCGCACCCAGCACATCGTCTATCTTTTCCACTTGGCACAGATAGCGCCAGGCCCAGCTATTGCACACCACCAGCAGGGCAGGTCGAAAGCGATCGATGCGCTCGATCAGGCGCCGGAGCAAATCCAGGCCGTTGTGATGGCGCAGAAAGCAGCGCTCCAAACAGGGGAGTAAAAACCGCTGGCCGCTATCCAGGGGCAAGCCATCGATCCACCCTCGGTCGGTGTTCAAAATAGTTTCGGGGGGAGGCGGTTGAATGATCGCGTAGCCTTGCTGGTCGGCCCAGTGGGTCAGCCGATCGTGCAGGAGTGGGATGGGTGTGTCGACCAGGGTTTGCACACCGGCTGACGGGGTCTCTTGCTCCAGCCAGCCCCCCAGATCACGAACCGGGCCGGTCGGGTCTTCGGTTGCCCAGTCGGGTTCGGGCGCGGCCCAGTCGAGCAGTTGGGTAGAGGGGCGTTCCATCTCGGCCTGTGCCTCGGCCTGCTCTCCATCCATATGCAGCCCGTCACCGCGCAGCCGCCGCCAGAGATCGTGCAATCCGCTGCGTACCACTTCGGGGGCTGCACCCGAGGGCGCTTTGAAATCCGCCAGGGGGATCAGGCTCCACAGGGGCGCGCTTTCGGCTGACTCTTGCCTGCTGCTCGACTCATTTTGCCCTCTTGGCTGGCTCATACGGCTATCTTCCCCGCTCGACGCAACAGACCACGCAGTGCAGACTCGTCCGCCACGCAACGCTTGGGCACGATCAGAATGTTTTCCTCTGTTACAAAGAAGAGAAAGCTCTCCCGGTATTCGGCTACTTTTAAGATTTCTTTCCAGGGCAGAAATAGGGCTGTCGATTTGTTATTTTCTTCGTCGTCTTCCTGACCGTCTCCCCTGCCGTTTTCCTCGCTGGGTTTCGTTGTGCTGGTCAGCTTGATCCCTTTGGAATGGATATGGTATTGGGTGTTTTTCAACGCCGGATTGGTCTGTAACAGCGTGGCCGATTGTCCTCTGATTTGGTAACGCACCAGCAAGGCGCTGTATGCAGAATAGAGCAGAGCCAGCAATGCCACGGGCCAAAACCAGATGGAGAGGGCGTCGGGGGCAAAGAGCAGCAGCAGGATGATGGTGAGCGGAACGCAGACCAAAATAGCCCAAGCTGCCCAATCGTTGAGCCGTTTGCCCGGCGTGCTGGCAAATTGATGCCAAATCATCGCTCGCCGGTATTCTTCTGGCTGGAGATCGACATCAATTTTCATACCCAGGCATACCTTGTCGTCTGCCGCATCATTCGCTTTTCCCCAGCCGCACCCGCACCCCGCTGGGCAACTGATCAAAGCGGCTGGCGTCGCCAACAATTGCCCCCAGCACATTGACCGGGCTGGCCGCCACGGGCTGCGCATCTCGGCTGGCTGGGGTGGGTCCCCAGAAGATGCAAAAGGCATTGCCCGGCGGCCAAAAGGCGATGTCGCCCACCTGCACCGCAGCTCTGGCGTCTGGCTCCTCGTCGGCGTCTATGGGAATAGCAAAATAGATTTCGTCGCCCCAGCGATTGGCCTTGCCGTCGATGGGCAGGGCATCCCAAAGCAAGCGGGCCGTGGGGCTGTCGTTCAGTTCCGCCTTCACTGTGACGGCTCCGGCAGTGATGTACAGGGTGGGCATGGTCGGTGCTCCCGGTTGATATCGTGTCGGTGTGGTGTCGATGTGGTATCAATGTGGTGTCGATGTCGCTGAAGCGCGCTGATACCATTATAGCCGCAAGCGTCGATAGTGCAATCTGGCCTGGTTTTCGGCCATGACCACAAAAAAGTCGACTTGACAGCATGACCAACTCTACTATATCTTCAAATCATCCGTCACGAATTTTGGTCCACAATTGCCAACGAAACAGCAGACCATCTGCGTGCAAAATCTTACATCTCCAGGAAAGCGAGAATAGCTGTGACACAACCCGTTCGCATTGGCATTATTGGCTATGGCAGCGTAGCGTCTGGCCCCTACACCCGGCAGATCAAACGGATGCAGCAGGAGGGCTATGCGGTGGAGGTCGTCCATGTGTGCGATGTGCAGCCTGCCCGACAACAGGTGGCCCAGGAGCGGCTGGGCGTGCGCAACTTTACATCGAATTATCAGGATGTGCTGGAAAACGACGCCGTCGATCTGGTGATGGTGACCACATCCATGCGGGAACATGGGCCAGTGGCCGAGGCCGCGCTGCACGCAGGCAAGCATGTGTTGGTGGAAAAACCCATGGCGGTGGATCTGGAAATGGGTCAGGAATTGGTGCAGCTTTCCAAAACCAGCAAAGGACTGCTGGTCTGCGCGCCCCATGTCGTCCTCAGCCCTACCTACCAGGCCATTTGGCAGAGGATCCACAGTGGCGAACTGGGCAAAATCCGCTTGGCACGGGCTTTCTACGGCTGGGCCGGGCCGAGTTGGGGGCAGTGGTTTTACAAGCCGGGGGGCGGCGCGCTCTTTGATCTGGGCGTCTACAATGTCGTCAGCCTCACTGGTTTGCTGGGGCCAGCCAAACGGGTGACGGCGTTGGCAGGCACGACCATCAAGGAGCGGGTGGTGGACGACGAAATGATGAAAGTGGAGGCGGTGGACAATGCCCACGTCCTCATCGACTTTGGCGAAGGCGTCTACGCGTCGGTGACCACTGGTTTCACCATTCAGCGGTACCGTTGCCCGGCCATCGAACTCTACGGCGACAAAGGCACAATTCAGATGATGGGCGACGATTGGGACCCGGACGGCTACGAACTCTGGCTGAACGATGTGGCCGCGTGGCAACTGCACGATGAAACCGACCCCAATTGGCCCTGGACCGACGGTCTGCGCCATCTGGTAGATTGTATTCAGACCGGTACAAAACCGGTGATCCAGCCCGAACACGCCTATCATGCCCTGGAAATTATGCTAGCCGCCGAGGCTGCGGGCAAAGATGGGCAGACTCGGGAGATTCAAAGCACCTTCACGCCGCCCACCTTCTATGCGGCGGGCCAGGAACCAGAAGCCGCCCATCTCATCCACGACAGGACTCAGTTGTAATGGCCTACGCCCCTTCGCCTCGCCCCATCTTTGCCGAGCCGACCCACCGACCCTACGCTGCTGTCACCCGACACCTGTGGGGCGATCCAGAGGCGGGAGAGGTGGCCGATTGGATTTACGTCTCCAGCGAGCGCATCCATCACATCGTCTTTGGGCTGGCCCCCGGCGGCTGGTTTCGCCATTCGGACAGTTTTCGCACAATCTTCGCCGCGGATGAGTTGCTCTACGTCGTCAGTGGCGAGATGATCCTCTCGAATCCCCAGACGGGCGAAGTGCATCGGGTGGCTAGGGGCGAGGCCGCCTTTTTTCGCCGGGACACCTGGCATCACGCCTTCAACCAGAGCAGCGAACTACTAAAGGTGGCCGAGTTTTTCGCGCCGCCACCCTCCCAGGGCACATCGGGCAAATATGCCCAGACGAAGCCGAATCTGACCGTCTCGCGCTACGGCCAGGACGAGGCGTTGGGCCGTTGGCCCATGGAGCGGGCCACTATCGAAGCGGCCCAAACCATTCGCGTCCTGCGCGACGCTGACCTGCTCT
>JAHEML010000198.1 GCA_024643705.1 Caldilineaceae bacterium
CCTGTCCTTCGCGGGTCAGTTGAAAACTTTGCCGATATTCGCCTATCTTGATGGTGTGGGTAACACTTTTGACATAATAGAAACCATCGTACGAGAAGCCAACACCCCGCATCCCCACCAGTCCTCGTGGCGTGAGCAGGGCCTCGTAGCGCAGGGCATCCAACTCGCCCGTGGCCGTGAGAACCTGATCGGTGGATCGGTCCGTCTCCGCCTGGGCACGGGCGTAGGCCTGGATTGTGTTCAGCCCCGTCTGTCGAAAGCGCTTGGTGCGGACATGGGATTGGGTCTGCCAGGCCGGTTGGCTGACCAAGGGAACTCGTGTGCTGAATCGAGACTGCACGGGTGTCTCTTGGCCGGTCTGGCGATCCTGCACAGAGCCTTCCGTAAAAGTTGCTTCCAACCCACTGTATTGAAAATTCACATCACCCAGCACATTGGTATTCGGCCCCATGTTCACCGAGAGCGCCCGCTGGGGGATGCCAATCCGTTCGGGTGGCCCCCAATAGGCAGTATTGGTCATGGGTGCTGGGCCGGGTTTGACATAAAATGTATAGGCAAAGCGGTCTGCCATCTCTTTCAAGTAGGACAGGTCAGTACCTTGCTGCACGGGTATCCGCTCGGTGGGCAACGGGATGTCGATACTCGGCGGCGGGATCACTATGGGGATCATGCCGTATTGGGCATAGGTGGCGATGATCTTCAGCGCGATCAAGGCTTCGGGCTGGGCGGGATGCTCTACCGAGCGCTCGTCCAGGTCCATCATCACGCTCACATCTTCCCCGGTCACCGTCAGGCGGCCTTGTCCGGGTTGCTCCCCCGGCGAAAATTGTTGATGGGTGATGATGCCATCCATCAGCACCTGGGGCATGGCATTAAATGTGACCAGCAACACAACCCGGTTAAAGGGTTGCAGCAATTTGCTGCTCAGTAGCCCATAATCCAGCACGTCCATTCGGCCCCGGCCTGCTTTGAAGGTAAGCTGAAACCCCGAACGTCCTTCGTCCGTGTGGGTCACTTCCACCTTCTCCAGCGACTCGGCCAACTGGACAGGGGCGGGCAGCGGGATCGTCGGCCCTATGAGTAGAGTGAGTAGGGTTCCAACCAGACTCATGTATTCACCTGTGGAATGGTCACCCGCAACTGTTCGCCGGGTTCGGCAACGAGATCAAATGGGTTCATGGCATTGTTGCCGTCGCAGATACGCCAGAACTGCTCTGGATCGCCAATGGTGCGGTCCGCGATCAGGTCTAGCCGATCCCCGTCGGTGACAGTGACCTCCACCAGCAGGGATTGGCGTTCGCCCCTGGGCAAGAATCGTCGCCGCACATAGGCAAGTTGATTACCTTCGGCGTCTGTGTATGTCGCTGTTTCCAAATTCGCGTAGCGGCTTGTTGGCTCGAACATCTTCACTCCTTCTGGATGCTTCGTAAACTAAATATGCGTGCGGTCTTCAACCGGACATCTGGCATCGATGCTCTCGATTCTTGTGAAAAGAATGGACACTTGATGCTAGTGCTGCTACAAGCAGCACCTACGAAATTCCACTTCATGCGCAACGCAGGTAGTTCCAGGAAAGTAAATGGGGCGGAAACTGACGCAGATATGCGCTGATTGGGCCAAAAATTCGTGTCCAAAAGCTCTTTCGGCTTTGCCTACAAAATACTGACGCCGCCTCCGGCAACCGCGGCCAAGTTGTTGACACTGCCGATGGTCGCCATTGTTTCTTTGACAACCTGGTGGGCCAGAAAAAGGTGATAGCCGGGATGGGTGACAGAGAAATCGCTGTAGCTCAACACGTTCAGGCTGAGCGGCACGGATGCCCGGATGGGGTTCAGGTTGGGATCGAATTCCTGTTCCGTAATCGTGAAACCGGCGATGCGCACAGGCAACACCCGTTTGATTCCCCACACAAAGAGAGTGAAGGGCGCCTCAGCCTGGCTCACCTCGATGGTTCCTGCCGCCAGCAGCGCAGTATTGAGAATGACATCCACACTTTTGGGGTAGAGGAGCATCTCCAAGGCCGAAAGTTGGGGATAGATGCCCATGCTGCCCGCGATGGAACTTCCCTGTTCCAATTGGTCCGTGGCGTCGATCTCGATTGTCAGCCCGATGGTCTCTTTGGGTGGTCCTTTGAGTCGCGTCACTTCAGACCCTGCTCCATCGCCCCCGCTCATCTGCCCCTGCACGCTTCGTGTCACCTCTTTTGGGTTGTATTGAAAGATGATGACGCTTGCCAGCGGGTTGAGCAGATCGAAGCCGATGATGGCCCCTTTGAGCAGTTTCGGTGATCCTGGGAAGGTGGTCATAGCACTCTTCTCTCTCTGTTTCCTTCATTCGTAAAATCGGAAAAATCTTTGGGCAATCGGTGACACTGTTTTGGCTTTTCTTGCTGTCGATCAGTGGAAGCCAAGGGACGATGGCAGCAACGCGCCCACATTCAAATCAAATCGAATGCTCTGTTCCGGCCCTGTCGCGTTGAACTGGAATGTCAACCCCGGTACGCCAGGGATGGGCAGGTCGCGATTTTGGATCAAATTGAGGGCAAAGTCTCGCCCCTCTTGGTTGGAGAGCACACCGGCCAGCGCGCCCCCACCAATCAGCGCTGCCTGGCTGATCACCAGCACCCGCTCACCGGTCGAGAGTTGCCGCCAACCTTGCCGCGCCTGTTCGGCGGCCTGGGTGCGCAGGCTTGTCAAGGCCGAGTCCACCGCAGGGATGCGCAGGATGGCCCTGGCAACGTCGCCTCCGCCGGCCGCGCGTGGGGTGGATGGCCCTGCTCCAAGGGGAACCAGGGGTGTGGGCGTAGGCATGGGGGGCGTGCGTAGCCAGGGCGGTGGCTGGGTTGCCAGCAGGGTGTTGAAGTCGATCCGCAACAAAGAGGCCCGAATGCTGGTTGGGTCTAATGCGTTGCGCACCGCGCTCATGGCGGCAATCTGGGACTGCAATTCTGGGTCCAACTGGAGTTGCAGATCGGGCATCAGGCTGGGGCGCTGGGGCCTGGTGGATAGCCCCGGCCACTGTAGCTGGTATTGGCGATTTTCTTCCTGTTGGGGCTGCTCGTCTTCCTCGCCATCCCGCTGGATGCTGCCCGCGGCCACCCCAGCCCCAGGCGATGCGGATTGCCCGGCCATGATGTGGCTGGCAGACTGTCGGGCTTCCTGCTCGGCAGCGGATGATCTGTGGCTGATGATTCCCCTGTTGCCCGGCGCTCGTCCGCCACCGTTTTTCTGCTGCACCACGTGGGCTAATTCGTGGGCCAATAGTCGCTGCCCGGACGGGGTTTCTGGCGCGTATTGACCGCTGCCAAAGACAATATCCTGCCCGGTGGTGTAGGCCCTGGCGCTGATCGACCGAGCCGAGTTGGCCGCTTTCCTATCGGTGTGAACCCGCACCTGGCTAAAATCATGGCCGAAACGGGACTCCATAAAGGATCGGGTGGTTGGCTCCAGGGCTTGGGTGGATGGGTTCGACCCAGCGTGAAATGTGCTGGCCGGTTGGCTCACAAGTTGCTGGATGGCATATGCAGTTGCATGAGATGTTCTTGGGTGATAGAAATGCATTATCCGAATCCCTGGTAAATTGCCTGGGCAATCTGACGGGCAATTTCGTAAACATTGCTGGTGGGCTGGGTTGAAAAAGTGCCGCCTTCCAGCCTGTCGACTTCTCCGCCCCCATGCAACGCTGACGGCGTGCCCCGTTCGACAAATAGCTGGCTTAGCGCTCGTTCCACTTCTGCGCCCAGCTCCCCACGATCAATGTGGGAAAAACCATGTAAAACCAGCTCGTCGATGGTCAAATCAACGCTGCTTTGGCTCGTACTGGCTTGCTCCCTATGGGGTAATTGGCCCGCTCCCCAATGATGAGTAACCGAACCCTGGTCTGATTGAGGCCGCCCCTGTTGCAGAGGCCCTGTGTTTTTGGGCTGCTCTGTGGCTCTGCTCTGTTTCTGCGGGACAATCATCGCCGGTTTCTCCATCTATCCCACACCCCTGGTTTCGCTGGCTGTCAGGGGTTTCTCCAGTTTGGCATACTCGGCCCTGGCCGCGCCTAGAATATGATCCATCGAGACTGGCTGCTCTGCTTCTGCTGCCAAAAAGGCCGCGTGCAGAGCGATATTACGAATATTTCCTCCAGCCACATTGAGCTGAGCCAACCGTGACCAGTCCAGCCCATCGGTGGGTGTCTCTGCCGGGTAGATGCTACGCCAAATGGCCGCCCGCTGCGCCCGATCGGGGAAGGGGAACTGGACCACAAAACGGATCCGGCGCATAAAGGCATCGTCCAGCGAATTTTTCATATTGGTCGTCAGAATCGCCAGTCCCCGATAGGCTTCCATGCGTTGCAGCAGGTAGCTCACTTCGATATTCGCATAGCGGTCGTGGCTATCCTTGACTTCGCTGCGTTTGCCAAAAAGAGCGTCCGCTTCGTCGAAGAGCAAAATAGCCCCACCCTCCTCGGCCACATCAAATACCCGGCGCAGATTCTTCTCGGTTTCGCCAATATACTTGCTCACCACCTGGCTGAGATCGATGCGATAGAGATCCAGATTCAGCTCGTTGGCAAGCACTTCGGATGCCATCGTCTTGCCTGTGCCGCTGGGGCCAGCAAAAAGTGCGCTGATGCCCAACCCTCGGCTCGACTTGGCTGCAAAACCCCATGCGTCGTAGACCTTGCTCCGCTGGCGGACCTGGATCGCGACATCATGCAGGATATCTAATTGGGCGTCTGGTAAGATGAGATCGTCCCAGGTTGCCACAGGCTCGATCCGTTGGGCCAAATCCTCCAGGTGCGGTCGTGCCTGCATGCGACAGGCCTCCCAGAGCAAGCTCCCGATATCCGCTTGCTCTTTTCCTGCTGATTGTTGAACCGTCACCTGCCCAGCCACTCGGTTACACGCCGCCAGAATCGATGGACTGTCCAGATGGAACTGGGAAACCAGGCGCGCCACATGGCCGTTGAGTTTGGCTGCTGCCGGGCCGATAGCTTCCTCCCACAATAGCCGCTGTTCCTGGCTGGTGGGTTTCTCCACATCGTAGCTCAACAGTGGACGGTGTCGGGTCTGGCGGCGTTCGTGACTGCCGATGAGCAAGACGCCGCCCACATTTTCGATGAAGTGATTGATCAGATTTGCCCGCGCGTGGTCCGCTGGGTCTACCGTTTCACAGTCGAAAAGCAAGGCGCTGTTGCTCAGGGCTGCTTCTCGTTCCCATAGTCGTATCAGTAGGTCCAGATCATGTGGGGGGACGGGCAACACATGGGCCGACATTTCGTGCAGGTTCAGCCCCAACTGCTGGGTTGATGCAAGCGCGATGGCCCGTTTGCCGACTCTCTCGTGGCCGCAAAGTTGAACCGCGGGCAGTAGTTTGGAATCGGATGGCTGCGACCAGACACCGGTAATCCCATCGGCCAAGGCTGCATGGGATGGAACCAGCCTGGTGGAATTTGGCTCCAGCACCGGTTTGACAAAGCCGACCAGGTGTTCGTCCAAGTGTTGTATGCCCGTCAAAAAATGGACAATGCGTTCGTCGATGCGTAGAGGGCTGGCGACCATGCTGTTGCCCGCACCCACCTCGACGAGCTGCCAATAGCGCAGGGGCGCAGCCGGACTGAGGGCGCTCCAATGGGCTTGGGGAAAGAGAGCCAAAGCCAGACCCAAAGTCGGGTAGGGCTTCTGGGGATCGCCCTGGGCCTGGGCACATAGACCGGCGAAGGTGGCGTCCAGTTCCATTCCTGCGCAAAGCAAGAGGATGTCCCGCTCGAAGGGCGAGAGGCCAAAGAGCATGCAGACGGTTTCCAGGGCGGTGCGATCAGACGCTTCTGCTCTGGGGGGCGGCGGATCGCCCGTTTGCTGATCGCTGCTGGAGGCTCCATCTGCGCCTGTCTGGACTTTGGCCGCGTGTTCTTCCAGCAGGGTTCGCACCTGTGCGAGCGCTGCCGAGAGATAGTCTTGGTTTGTGCGAAGCCATTCGTTGTCCATAAAGGTTTCCATCATTGCCAACCTAAAATTGCCTGGTAGCGCAAGCTACCAGCTTGCGCTCAAAAGCGTGAACATCAGCCCGAAACCAGCCCCAGAAATGATCAGACCGTTATCTGGGGCGCGCTGTAGGTGCCCGTGCCGTCGGTCTCCAGCAAAGTCTCGGCTCCGGCCACCTGTACCCGAACGAGGTAGTCTCCAGGCTCGACACCAGCAACCGAAAAATTCACTGTATCTACGTCGGCCACCCGCTCGTCGGCCAGGAAAGAATAAGCCGGCGCGCTTTCCACGGCTGGTGGCAGGGGGTTGAGATAAAGTACCACTCGTTGGCGTGGCCCCACTGTGGGCGCAAGTTGCACTGTGATTGTGGCCGAATGGGTTGCGTCTTCTGGATCAACCACCACGCCGGTCACGTCAATCGCGTAGTTGTCGCCCACATCTTTGCTGATGGCTGGGCGCAGCACGACCGGGGAAACATTGCTGACTGCGCTGTTGGCATAGATGATCTGTACCCCCTGCACCCCGGCCCGCAAATCTGCTGCCGCCAAGGGCACGGCGATCTCCTTGTTGCCCACGTTGTCCGGTGTGATCTCGGCTTCGCCCACCCGGATCACCTGGATTTCTCCGGCCAGCCGTTCGCCCCGAATGAGCAGGCTACCCCCAAACACCACCGGATCGTTGTCGCCTGTTGCCGCTACCACTTTGTCGATCAGGGCGTTTTGGAATGGAAAGACGGTGATGTTGCGTCGGCGCACGGGCAGTGGCCGTTGTGGCGATCTGTCGCTCTCGATCAGCACCGTGGTGGCAAGATAGGCCATGGACAGGGTGTAGGGTGTCTGGAAGAAGACCGACCAGAGCTTGGACAATTCTTCCAGCGAAAGAGAGAGCGGCATGAGTTTGATCAATTCAAACTCCTCTGCCAGGTTGGAATTGGTCAGAAAGCCGATGCTGCTGATTGTTGATTCGATGACATTCCGGCTGAGAACAGGCTGGTCGTGCAACGAACGCGCCACGCTTCCCAGCACCCTCTGAGGCTC
>JAHEML010000199.1 GCA_024643705.1 Caldilineaceae bacterium
ACATCTGGGTTCAAGGTCAGATAGCGGCTGGCTAAGACAAACATCATTAAAGCCAAAGCGAGCATGAGGACCCAGCCTACACCTTTTGCGATGCGTGTGACAGGCGATGAAGAACGATTTGATAGAGTAGCCATCTCTTCTCCAATTGCTGACAATTGCTAAGACGGTTGTACGATCTCCGTTCAACCGTTCAAAATGGGTTACAATCATCCTCCACTTGCGTCTCAACCGAATGTATGGTTGAGTAGTGGAACCATGAATAATAACCCATGTAGACACAAAAATCTTGTCCTACTGACCGAACCAAAAGGTCGGGTGCGCTGCCGCCACTGTCACCTGACGATCAAGCGCGCCGAGTTGGGCGATCGCTACTGCCCAGAATGTTACGAGACGACAGGTTCTAAACGG
This sequence comes from Caldilineaceae bacterium, assembly GCA_024643705.1. GTDB lineage: Bacteria > Chloroflexota > Anaerolineae > Caldilineales > Caldilineaceae > JACQGT01. Next base: position 409 of record JAHEML010000199.1, read on the forward strand.
TACGACTTCGAACCCGTGGAAGAGCCGATCACAGACAAAATCCAATATCTGTGTGAAGATTGCAACTTGCTGATCCAAGTAACCGATAGCAAAACGCCATAGAAATCAGGAGTTTTCAGTTGGTTACCATAGGGGCGAGAAGTTCCACTTTTAACGCAAAGGAGCAAAGGAGCAAAGGAGCAAAGATGTTACGCCATTTCTTTGCGTCTCTGCCACTTTGCATCTTTGCGTTAAAGTTTTGCGTTAAAGCTTTTGCATGAAGCCCCATTTCTCACCCTAACTTTGCTATAGCCGATTTTGTATGGAGCACTCTCTGCAAACAAGGGCGATGATCAACCACCGATCACCGCCCTTTCCGCATTATCGAATCATCTCAAAATCACATCATCCCAAGAGCGTAAGCGCCTAGCTCCACAGGCGATCCCACGACCAGTCGATGTCCCAATCGTCCGTGGACTGGTCGAAATAGACTGGGTTGCGAGGGTTCAAATGGGCACGGGCAACTTCCTCGTTGATGCCATCAAAGCCCAGCCCCGGTGTTTCCGTCACATGCATATAGCCATCCTGGATCAACGTTTCGGGCAGGCCGGTGACCAGTTGGTTCCACTCCGGGTGATCTACCGAATGGTTTTCCAGCACCAGGAAATTCTCGGTGGCCGCGGCGCAGTGCATGTTCGCCAACGCACTGATGGGCGACCCAGCCATATGCATCGCCATGGCAATCCCATAGTCCTGGGCCAGATCGCCGATCTTCTTCGTTTCCATAATGCCGCCAGAAGAAGCCAGATCGGGGTGGATGATATTCACCGCCCGGTTTTCCAACAAGGGCATAAAGCCCTCTTTCAGGTAGATATCCTCACCGGTGCAGGTGGGGGTATCCACAGCCTGGGTCAGCTCGGCCCACTGCTCGGCAAACTGCCAGGGAATCATATCCTCGTACCAGGCCAGGGTGAATTTATCCAGAGCCTTGCCCAGGCGGATGCATGATTTCAGGCCGATGTGGCCGAAGTGGTCCACAGCCAAGGGAATCTCGTAGCCGATAATGCTGCGCACATCTTCCACATATTGGCAGAGGTGGTCGATGCCGATGTCGGTGATCTGAATGCCGGTGAACTGGTGCATCACATTCCGGCTTTGCAGCATATCCGGCGGGGCAATCAGCGCCCCAGGCACGTCCCGCAGCAATTGGATGCCCACATCCATCTTCAAGAATTTGAAGCCCATCTCCATGCGCCCCTTCAGCCGTTCGCCCATCTCTTTGCCATCGGGCACGCTGGGGGTGTCGGAATAACAGAGAACCTTGTCGCGGAACTTGCCGCCAGCAAGCTGATAGGCAGGCACGCCATAGGCCCGGCCCGCCAGATCGAAGAGAGCCATGTCCACTGCGCACACGCCACCCGCCTGGCGTCCGTGGTGGCCAAACTGCTTGATCTTGCGGAAAATCTTGTCGATGTTGCAGGGGTTCTCACCAATCAGTTGGCGCTTGAGAGTCAGGGCATAGTTCATGCTTGCCCCGTCCCGCACTTCGCCATAGCCCGAAAGGCCCTGGTTGGTGTCGATGCGAATAAGGGCCAAGCGCATGGGCAGACCAGAGAGATTGGCAACCCGCAGGTCGGTGATGCGCAAATCGGATGGGTTGGAGTGGGTGTTTACTTGGTCGAGCATTTCTTCGGTCATGGGGTTTTCTTTCTCGAAAGTGGTGAATAGTTGAGGGTGTCCGCTTGAGAGACGGACGAAATGAGTGTACCCCACACGTGGGTATTTGACAACGGGCTAGTTGACAGCGAAATCAGGGCAGGAAACCGAATACACCAGAGCGACCGCCAGGCAAAACGCGCTGCGCTGCGACCTCTGCCGCTGCTTCAAATGTCCAGCGCAACGCCATATGCATGGGCCACTTCCCGCAGGTCCGTCACGGTCACAGCCGTCAGCGGAATGCCATCCCGCAGCCGCTCCTGCTCGGTCTCGTGCTCGATCTCCCCAGCCACATAGATTCGATCCTGCCCAGCTTCCTTTGGCCCCGCGTGCAAAGCGCGAATCATCGCGTCCATCCCCCGCTTGAAGCCATCCACCGAGCGGAAGGCATCGATGTGAATCGCGCCAAAAAAGTGGCTGTCGCCATCCTGCTGATAGCCGTCGAAGGCAGCTTCGCTCCCATCGTGGCCCTCGTCCCAGCCGCCGGAAAGCACGCCGCACATGGTCGCCACCATCATGGAAAGTCCATAGCCCTTGTGGCCCCCGTGGGCGCGATCACCGCCCAAAGGCCACATCTTGTGCATCAATTGAGCATCCGGGGTTGGTTCACCATCGTCTGTCAGGCCCCACTGGGGCGGCACAGGCAAACCATTTTCCCTGTGCAAAACCACCCGATTGTAGGGCGCAATGGAGGTTGCCATATCTAACACCCAGGGCGCTTCGTCTTGGGTAGGGAAGGCAATGGCAATGGGGTTGGTGGAAAACATGGGCACGGAGCCAAAGGTGGGCATCACGCCGATCTCCGTGCCTTGCCCGTTGAAACGCCCAGCCATGCTGATGCCGATCATGTCTCTGCCCAGGGCCATGGCCGGGTAGAAACCGGCCGCGCCGTAGTGATTGGTGTTGCGCACAGTCACAAAGGCCATACCGCTCTGCTCTGCCTTGTCCATTGCCAGACGCATGGCCCACGAGGCCGAGGCCAGCCCCAACCCACCATCCCCATTGGCGCGTACGGAGACCGGCGTCTCGTGTTCGACAACAAAATTTGCTTTGGTGTTGAGTTGCCCAGCTTCTAACATGCGCAGATAGATCAGTTTCAGGTTGCGCACACCGTGGGTATCCACACCCCGACGGCTGGCCCACAGCAACACATCCGCGCCATCCGCCGCGTGCTGAGCCGAAAAGCCAGCCCGTTCGAAGACGGAACGGGTGAAGGCGTGTAATGTTTCCGCGGGGAGGGTCGTCACATACTCCATCGCTGCTTCCATTGCTGGGTTTCTCCATTCGATTTCTTGATGAGGGTGGGGGATTTCAGAAGAGGGGCGATGTGCCAGAAGTTGGACTTTTTTGAAGAGTCCAACTTCTTTGCCGTCCCTATGTCAGACCAAAGGATTTGAGAAAAGCCACGCAATCGGGGGCCTGGGCCGCGGATAATCCGTGCAGAACAACCGCGCCGTCGAATCCGCTACGGCGTAGCAGATGAATATATTGGGCGTAGTCCAGCAGTCCCGTCCCCGCGGCCACATTGCCCGCCGCGCCGTCACGGGTCAGGTCTTTGGCGTGGGCCATACCGATGTCGTCACCCAGCAGGTCGAAGGCTTCGTCCAGAATTTCCCGCTGGCGGGGCAGGGTCCCCGCGGGGAAGATGTTCGCACCATCCATCACAATGGTCAGCCGATCCGAGCGCATTTCGTCCAGCAGCCGGCGCGCTTTGCTGGGCAAGCTGACCACGTTGGCGACCTCCGGCTCGATGCCCAGGCGCACGTCGTACTGGTCGGCGATAGCGAGTGCCCGTTCCATGGTCGAGCGCATGTCCGCCCAGGCGTCGGGCGTGTCGTTGTCCGGGTGAAAGCGCCACATGGACTCTGTGCTGCGGGTTCCTGTGCAGAGGGTGAGCAGCTCTGTTCCAAAGCCGTGGGCACTGGCGGCCAGCACCTCCAGCTGGCGCAGACCTTGCTCCCGTTCTTGCGCGTCAGGATGAGCCATGTTGAAGGTGGCAGAAAGAGAGACCATCCGCTGGCCCCGCGCGATCAACGCGTCCCGCACCTGGATCACTTGTTGAGGGTCGATTGCGTCAGGCATGGAGGGCAAGCCCAGGCAGAGCGCGTCGTAGGAGACGGCAGTCACACCCAGAGTACCGATCTGATCCAGCACCTCCCCCACAGCGGGATTGTCATCGTCTGGCTTCAAAAAAGTTGTGGCAAAAATGCCGATTTGCATAATATTCCTCCGCAAAGGGTGAGATGCGACGCGCAATTCGCATCTCGCAATTCGCTACACCAACGCCTGGTAAACCGTGCGCTGAAATTGGGTCGTCACCGGATAGAAACCACTGGGCATAAATTGGGTCATAAAGATGCCAATCAACTCCTCTGCCGGATCGATCCAAAAAGTGGTGGTGGCCGCGCCGCCCCAGCCATACATGCCCGACGAGCCAAGCCGCCCGGATGCGGCCAGGTCTACCAACACTTTCACACCTAAGCCAAACCCAAAACCGGGGTCGGGCACAGGCGCTGTCTTGGCGTTGTAGGGAATCATCCCCGCGGGCAGATGGTTGACGGTCATCGCTTCGACTGTCTTGCGCCCCAGAATACGCGCCCCGTCCAGCACGCCTTTATTGAGCAGCATTTGGCAGAAACGCAGATAGTCGGCTGTGCTGCCCACCAGCCCACCGCCACCGGAGAGGAAAACCGGCGGCGTAGCAAACCGGCTGGCGGCAGGGGCCTCCATCAAGGTCAACGCCTGGTCGGAAGAGGAACCATCGTCGCGATCGACAACGAAACCCATCAGGTTAGGCAAGGTGTAGCAGGCAGCAAATCGGTCTATCTTATCCGGCGCGACCTGAAAAGCGGTGTCTGTCATTCCCAACGGGGCAAAGATATGACGCTGCAAAAATTCGTCCAGGTTCTCACCCGACCAGACCTCCACCAGACGCCCCAGCACATCGGTGGCATAGCTGTAGCGCCACATTTGCCCAGGGTGGAAAGCCAAAGGCAGCCGCGCTAACTGCTCCACTCCTTCTGCCAAGCCATACCGGCGTTCCTGCATTTTGGCATCCCGGTAGGCCTGATCGACTGGCGTATCCTGATGCCAGCCGTAGCTGAGACCCGCGGTGTGGCGCATCAAATCCCGCACAGTCGGTGGCCGTTCTGGGCGGACCAGCCGCATCCCCGTCACGTCCATCCCCTCGCAGACCTGGACATCGGCAAAGGCTGGCAGGAAGTTGGCAATGGGATCGTCCAGCAGAAAGTGGCCGTCCTCAAAGAGCATGAGCGCGGCCACAGTGGTGATCGGTTTGGTCATGGAATAGATGCGGAAGAGGGTGTCCAGGGTCATCTCTGCGCTGGTTTCCCGGTCGCGCTGGCCGTAGTCGTCAAAGTAGACCACCTGTCCCCGGCGAGAGACGAGGGAGACCGTGCCAGCCAGCTTGCCGCCATCCACATAGCCGCGCATGAGATCGCCGATGCGCCCCAAACGGGTGGCGCTGAATCCAACTTTTTCGGGGGCAATAATTTCGATGGGTGTCATTGAGAGTCTCCTCTATTTGCCGTTAGTGTGAATAATACGTTTTCGTTTCGCAGAGTCGTGCGCTGGAAACCCAAGCGTTCGGCGATACGTTGGGAGCGCACGTTATCAATATGCGTCTGTAGGGTAATATGTTCGAAGCCAAGCTTGGCAAAGGCCCACTCTGCCAAAAGTTGCACAGCGGTTGTTGCGACGCCACGGCCACGAGCTTGTGAGGCAAGCCAATACATTACTTCACCGGTAGCTGAATCTGTCTCATCCCTCATCAAAGCGATATTGCCAAGTAGTTGATCATTCGCAGAGTCTGCAATTGCGAACGAAAAAACAGTATCATTCTCATTAACGCACTGGATTGCCTGTTCAGTTTCAAGCAGTGTCAGATCGCTCCGTTCAGTCGTCCAGGTGAATACTTCCTCATCACGCGCATCAACATACCAGCCAGCATCTTCAATCTGCCATTGTCTGAGTATCACTTGGCCTTGACGCAAAGTCACAGTTTTTGTTTGCCGAATCATCGAGCTATCTTTCCAGCCGGTTGTCTGCATTATAGGCTTTTAGGTGGTTTCAGTTGCGGCACGCATGGGGGGTGTCTGGGCATAAGGCTGATCGGTGATGGGCAAATGGATCACCGCCGCTATCACGCCCAGAGCGATCGCCGTAATCCAGACCGGCATGTAGGAGCCGGTGCCGTCATAGATTCGCCCTCCCAGCCAGACCCCCACAAACGCACCAATCTGGTGGCCAAGAAAGACGATACCGTACAGTGTGGAAAGGTAGCGGGAGCCAAAAATCTGGGCCACAGTGCCACTGGTTAAGGGGACAGTCGCCAGCCAGAGAAAGCCAATCGCGCCACCAAAGACGATGGCCGTGGTATTGGTCAAGGGCAGCAGCAAGAAGAGAGTGATGACAATGGCCCGCATAAAGTAGAGGAAACTGAGCAGGTATTTCTTGCGATAGCGGTCGCCCAGGCGGCCAAAGATGAGCGAACCGGCGATATTGAAAATGCCGATCAGCGAGAGGGCCGTGGCGCTCACCGGGCCGGAAATACCGTTGTCGCCCAGGTAGGCGGGCATGTGGGTGGCGATGAAAGCCACATGAAAGCCACAGACAAAAAAGCCAGCTACCAGCAACAGATAGCCCGAATGGGTACGGGCCTTGCCCAGCACAACCGCCAAGGATTCATCTTTATCGCCTTTGCCGTTCTCGGCCATCACCCTGGTCGCTCGTGCCAACCGGGAAGAGCGATCCGGAAAGCCCAGACCCAGCAGAGAAATCAACGCCACCAGCCCGGCCAGAGCCGTGAAAGCCCCTTGCCACCCATAGCGCCCCAACAGCCATTGAGCAATGGGAACCAAAGCAAACATGCCAAACGAACC
>JAHEML010000200.1 GCA_024643705.1 Caldilineaceae bacterium
GAAACTGTCCGAATCCGCTCGCACACTTCCCACCCGTTAATTTTGGGCATGGTTACGTCAAGGATCACCAGATCGGGTTTTTCGGCCTGAAATTTGCGCAGCCCATCTTGCCCATCCTGGGCACGCACAATCGTATATCCTTCAGTCTCCAGGTTATAGCCGACCAATTCAGATAGCATCGGATCATCATCGATAATCAGGATTTTATAGGCCATAGGAAAGTACCATTAATAGGATCAGCGGGGTAGCAGGTGTACAGCAATTTTGACTCTACCAGCTTTTGGGGAATTGCCCAAACCATTGTTGCGGCTGGCATATCCTGGGTCATAACTACCCCTACGGACGGCGCTTTCGCATCGACTTACATGTTGATTTACGTCATACAGTAGAAGGGTGGAGATGTGGGGGTGCCAGTTGTTGGAGCTTGTCGAAAGCGCTCTGTGGTGCTGCGATACACCGGTGGCTCTTCGGCACGATTGTTCTTTTTTTGTCCGGGCTGTGGGCAGTTCACGTTTGGCAAATGTTGACAGTGCCGCCATAAAACGCTCGATCTGATTTATCCGCGTTCGTGGCTTTGCCCTGCGCCGAGTCGGTTACCTCAACCTTTTGTTCACTTACGGCGGGCAGGACCGATACACTGTGGCGACATAACTGATTTGGTGGAAGGAGCAGATTGCCGTGCATCATTTGTCCGAAGCCCTGCAATATCGCCACCAGGGACTGTCTATTGCACACTCTCAGATTCCAGCGATTGTCTATTTGACACATGGCGATTGCCTGTATATACTACCGCTTGTCTCGAAAGACCTGCTGTTCAAAATGGCGATTATCCCTTCCCCATCACGAAATTTATCAATGTCGACTATCGCAGTTTGGACCCAAAACGAAAATACTCTCTACCGACTGTGTTGTTGTACCTGTAATGAGCGGAGCCGTGGGTTCGCGCTTTTGGCAGGAGACAGAAAGTCGTAGCCAAAAAGCAAGCAAACCCCACGGACCTCCGCATCGTCTTGGTCTGGTGGGGGTCGTCTGAGAAAGCGTAGCGCTCAGTTGCCCTGAGCGCTTTTTTGTTACCCAAAGCGTCGCCGGATTCTCCGGCGGCGCTTTTGTTTTATCAATGATTGACGATTTTAGAAAGACGAGGACACATGCCATGAGTGCGACGAACCACCAAACGGGCAACGCAGCAGACGACCCAACTGCCCACTTCTCACCGAAACCACCTGCGCTAGTAGTCACCACCGACTGGCTTGGTGGGCATCTCTCCAATCCCTCCCTGCACTTGTTGGATGTTCGCTCGGCCGACCATTTCGCCGAAGCCCATCTGCCCGGCGCACTGCATGTGGATATGGCAGCGCTGAGTACGACAATCGGGGGCGTGGCTGGCATGCTTCTGCCCGCCGCCCCTTTCACAGAGAAAATGAACCTACTGGGCATCCACGCCGACGCCACCGTAGTTGTCTACGACGACAATTGGGGGTTGGCCGCGGCCCGGGTGTTATGGGCGCTCCATCGCTACGGCTTTGATCAGGTGGCTCTACTCACCGGCGGGTGGGATCAGTGGCAGGCGGAAGGCAGGGCCATCGAAACAGGGGTCACAGATATCCCACCGGGTGACTTTGCCATCGCCGCAGATGAAGCGGTGTTGGCCGAACGAGAGTGGATTCTGGCCCACCTGGACGACCCCGACGTGGTGATTGTAGACACCCGTGGCCCTAAGGAATATGCCGAAGGCCACGTGCCTGGAGCGATCAACTGGGATTGGTTGAACGCTGTGCCCGTGGGCAGTTGGGATGCAGCCCGCCCGCCCCACGAGCTACAAGCCGAATTGGCCGGCATCGGTATCACCCCGGACAAGGAGATCGTGACCTATTGCCGGTCGGGTGTGCGCGCTGCCCACACCTATTGGGTGCTGCGCCAGCTTGGCTACCCCCAGGTACGCAACTACGACGGCTCCTGGCTGGAGTGGGGTTCCCAGGCTGATCTGCCGGTAGAGAGAGATTGATGAAAGCGCACACAGATATGCAAAAAAGAAAGCGAGAGTGAACCATGAGCGAGAAACCGATGACCGAACGTGCGTTGCTGGGCGCGGGCGCAGAGAATCCATCCGCCTGGTTGCGCCTGGCCCCCAATGTACGTATGGGTTTTCTGGCAGTGGTGGCTGCGGTGGCTCTGTGGATGTTGGCGATGGGCATTGATAGCCAGATGGGACTTTTCTGGATCTACGGGTTGGCCTTTGGCTTTGTATTGCAGCGCAGCCGTTTCTGTTTCGCTTCGGCGTTTCGGGACATTTTTCTGCTCCAGCACGGACGAACGCTGAAGGGTGTGTTGGCTGGTTTGGCTGTGGCGACGCTGGGCTTTGGGTTGGTGATGAGTAAGCAGGTGCCCAATCCGTCGTTGGGATTCCTGCCGCCCGAAGCCAATGTCCTGCCGATTGGTCTGCACCTGGTGGTGGGTGGGCTGATCTTCGGCATTGGAATGGTGGTGGCTGGTGGCTGCGTGTCGGGCAGCGTCTACCGCATGGGCGAAGGGTATGTGGCGTCGTGGGTGAGTTTTGGCGGCATCCTCGTTGGGCTGCTCCTGACAGCTTACACCTGGAACTGGTGGTGGGATGCTTCGATTGCCACCGGCTGGCGGGTCTGGCTGCCCACCTATCTGGGACACGGTGGCGCGTTGGCTCTTACCTTGCTGGCCCTGCTGGGTGTCTACCTGCTGGTGGTCTGGTGGGAAAGCCGTAGCGGAATGGTAATCCCAGAGACGCCCTTTGTGGGCAGCGGTGGTGACGGCTTTCGGGCGCGGATTGACGACAACCTGCGCCAGACGTTTGTTCACGGCTGGCCTGCCATCACGGGTGGGGTGGCACTGGGCGCGCTCAATGTCATGCTTTTCTATACCGCGCACCCGTGGGGATTCACCGGGGAACTCTCTCGTTGGATGCTTGGTTTGAGCAGCGCCTTGGGCATTGGCCCCGGCGAACTGCAAGGCGCAGCCAGTTTGCCCGGTTGTACCTTGGAAGTCGGCCAAGGCGGCTTTCTCAACCACATGATCTTTCTTGTATGGGGCATGGTGATGGGTTCATTCGTGGCCGCGCTCTTCTCCGGCGAGTTCAAAATCCGTCGCCCCCGCCAAAACCGCCGCTATGCCCAGGCAGCCGGAGGCGGGTTGCTGATGGGCGCAGGCGCTACCCTGGCTATGGGCTGTACCATCGGCGCATTTTTCTCGGCTATTCCTTCTTTGGCACTCAACGGCTGGGTCTTCGCCGTCTTCCTCGCCATTGGGGCCTGGATTGGAACGCAAATTATTCAACGTATCGACTGACCAAAAACTTTATTCAACCAAAGGAGGATTTCATGTCATTCAAACAGCTCGACGTACGCGGGGAGATCTGTCCCTACCCCATGATGAAGGCGGTCCAGGCACTCAAACGGCTTTCGGCCAATGAGCAGGGGCTGGAAGTTATCACAGATCACGCACCCGCGTTAGAAACGATTCCCACCCAGGCAATCAGATTGGGGTTCAGTTCTGTGATCGAAGAGACTGGTTCGCCAGAATGGAAGATTACATTAACCAAAAAATAATCCATCTTACTTTATCCACCGTACACAGGTAAACAAATCAAGGAGAAATCTCATGCAATCCCGTTTTTCACTATCACTGCTCATCCTGCTGCTCGCTCTGGCGCTGACCGCCTGCGTGCCTGTCGCCCCGCCGTCCGCTTCCCAACCGGCCGCCGACACCCAATCAGCCGCGGCTCCGGCAGCGGAGGCCCCAGCCCTGACCACCCCCGAATCTCTGGTGGATACGGCCTGGGTTCTCGAACATCTGGAAGACCCGAACGTGCGCCTGCTCGCCATCAGCGGCAATCAGGAGAGTTTTGACGAGGGCCATCTGCTCAACGCTATCTACGTCAATTTGGGCGAAAATTTGACCAATCCAGCCGATTCGACCCAGGGGCAGATTTTAACCCAAGAAGCACTGGGCGAATTCTTTAGCGGCTTGGGCATTGAAAACGACGACACACTTGTCGTCTACGACAACAACAACAATCTTCTCTCGGCCCGGGCTTATTGGGCTTTCAAATACTACCAGCATGCCGATGTACGCCTTTACAACGGCGGCACCAAGAAGTGGGTTGCCGACGGCAACGAACTGAGTGTCGATGCTGTGGAAGCCTTGCCTGCCACCACCTATGTGCCGGGAGAAGCGGACCCGGAACTGCGCACCACTGGCGAGTACGTGCTGGAACATCTGGAGGACCCAGATACGGTTGTCTGTGATACCCGTGGGCCAGGCGAGTATGCGGGAACCGACGTGCGCGCGGATCGGGGCGGCCATATCCCCGGCGCGATCAACGTGGAATGGGTGAACACGGTCAATGCAGAGGATGGAACCTTCAAAGATCTGACCTACCTGGCGGACCTCTACCTGAAAGCGGGTTTCACCCCCGACAAGGAAGTGATCACCTATTGCCAGACGGGCGTGCGCGGCGCGCACACATGGTATGTCTTGTCCGAGCTGCTGGGCTACCCCCGGGTGCGCAATTATGATGGCTCATGGATCGAGTGGGGCAACGATCCTTCGAAGCCACTGGAGTAGTAGACAGTCGTTTTCTACAACCGAATCGAACACACAGCCCGCCCGGATACATCGGGCGGGCTGTGCGTCAAGTAGACCATTGGAACGAAAGAGAATGCTGATGTATGCCAACAGAAGAATAGATCACTTTTGCCGATTGTGGCTTGCCCTAGGTGTTGTCGCCCTGCTGCTGGCTGGATGTGGGGTTGGAGGCGGGGCTGGCGGCGGGGTAGAGTTGGATGGGGCGAAGAAGATTGCACTGGAAAATTTCCCCGTTGGTGTAGGTCGGGGCTACCCCTCTGCGCAGTTGATCGCCGGTCAACAGGGCAACCCGACCCTGCAACCCGGTTCGCCCGCCCCCAATTTCGCCCTGCTTCTGGCAGATGGCAGCCATCTATCACTAAGCGATCTGCAGGGTCGCCCGGTTGTCATCAATTTTTGGGCCACATGGTGTGGGCCGTGCCGCCTGGAAATGCCCGAACTCATGCGCGCGGCGACGGCTGATCCCGATCTCGTTTTGCTGGCGATCAACACAAAGGAAGAGCTGGACACAGTGCAGCCCTTCGCCGATGACTTTACCATGACAACCCCGGTTGTATTGGATTCGAAGGGCGATGTAAACAACCTCTACGCGGTGCGGGGTCTGCCCACCACCTATTTTATCGACGCATCCGGTGCAATCTCCGCCATCCACCAGGGAGTGTTGATTCCACCAACCCTCAAAGAACGCCTGGATGCCTTGCGTTGAGGCAGGGTGTGCGCTCATATCATCGTGTGGCACAGAGTTTGTGCCAAAGCTGACACCCATGATTACCGATTTGGTCGGGAAGAAGCGAATTGCCATGCAGCAGCAGTCCTGGGGAACTGGTTGAGCATTCGCCATCAATCATGTCGAACAAATTGGTGTCCAGGCAATGTCATCTTTCATCCGACCACCAAGCCACCTGCACAAGCACCACATTGAGGGACGTCCAAACTTTTTCGAATTGTATGACAAGTGTACCCATTGTATACTACGCAAATGGTGAAAAAACTCTTAATTGTCGATGATGAAGAAGATTTGCTGGCCGAATTGCAGCCCATGTTGGAGCGCTCCGGCTATCAAGTTGTGACAGCTCGGGATGGTGAGAGCGCGCTTGCACTCATCGAGAGCGAAATGCCAGACTTGGTGTTGCTTGATTTGCTGATGCCCAAAATGGATGGACGAGAAGCCCTGCGGCGTCTGCGTCAAAAGGACAATTGGGTTCCAACCATCCTTCTCACCCAGATAAACACGCCAATGGAGCGTGTGATGAGTCTGCAAGAAGGAGCCGACGACTACCTCAACAAACCGTTTGATCCCATGGAATTGCTTGCTCGAATTCAGGCAATTTTACGACGAGTGGAACATTCGGCGCCATCCACGGCAACCGCGCAGGCGTTGCGAAGTGGCGATCTGTATGTGGATCGCCAGATGCGTAAAATCACCAAGCAGGGTGTGCAAATTGACCTGACCACCCGTGCCTTTGACCTGCTGATTTATCTTATGCGCAATGCCCAGGAACCCATTGGGCGAGATCGGCTGCTGGATGAAGTGTGGGGCTGGAGCTACGCCGTTAGCACCCGCGCTGTGGATATACGAATTGCCGAAATCCGTAAGGCGCTCGGCGAAGACGTGGACAATCCTCGTTATATCGAGACTGTTACCGGCTATGGCTATCGTTTTATTGCCAGCGTTCAGGCGCAGTAAGATGCGTATCCGGATTGGGGTCGCGCTCATCCCCATGCTCCTGGCCCTGGGTATTTTGGAGCTTGTCCGTCTGGAGTGGATTCCCAATTACCTGTATACAACAAGCATTCGTTATGATCTTCCTGGATTGGCCCTACGCGTCGGTGGCCTGTTGTCGTTGATCGGATGTCTGATCGTTCTTCTTCTGTATTGGAGTGCGCGCCGCATGGAGCGCACCCGTTTGCAAGAACAAGAGGTGCAGTCTTCGATCCGGCGCGATTTTTTGCGTCGCCTGGATCACGAATTAAAAAACCCCCTGACCATTATCCACCTCGGTGTCACCAATCTGCGCCACGATCCGTTGGTTTCGCCCACCCAGGCCGAATCTTTGGTACGCATCGCCCAGCAGACAGAACGTCTTCAAAAGCTCATTACCGATCTGCGTTGGCTGACCGAATTGGACGAGGGCAGTCTGGAACAGGCATCGGTTGACCTGACCGATGTGCTTGATGAAGCAATTTTGTTGACAAAAGAGGGGGCAAAGTATGCTGAACGTCAAGTCACGCTCACCATTCAACAGACACCCTGGCCCCTATCGCCGGTACTTGGTGATCGGGAACTCCTCGTCGTTTCATTCCGCAACCTGTTGGAAAACTCCTTCAAATATACCGG
>JAHEML010000201.1 GCA_024643705.1 Caldilineaceae bacterium
GCGGATCAGTTCGGCTGCGCGGCGATTTTCCGCCGCCGACAGGTGACCCACCTGCCAACCCACATTCAACGCCTGGGCCAGCCCTTTTGCCATTGATTCAGCCACGGTGGGAAAAGCCAGCAGCGCCGAATCTTCGGCCACACCCAGGGCTTGGGCCAATGTACACGCACGGGCGGCCAGTTGCGAGCGTAGGGAATTCGCTTCCTCTGGGGGCAGGGCCAGCAGATCGACAAGCCGGGCGATATCGCCAACCAGGGGCAAACTGCCATGCTGTAGCACATACCCCTTGCGTCTGCTCTGGGCGCTGCCCATCAGCTTGCGCCCACCCGCTGTGATCTCGTAGGCGCTGGGCACCTCAAAACAGGCTGCCGAGACATCCCGCCCGGCGCGCACATCCCCAGCTGCCTTTTCCGCGGCCAATCCCACGCCTTCCAGCCCGGCCAGCAGCCCATTGCTCATCAGCAGATAGGCGTCCATCACGCCGCCAGCCATGCGTGGCTCGTCCGCGGGCGCTGTGACGGAATAGGTCAGCTCGTCGGTGTGCAAAATGGCGCGCCCGCCGGTTGTGCGCCGCACCAGATCATAGCCCTGGGCCGCCACTTTGGCTTCATCCACATCTGCCACCGATTGATGACGCCCCAGGCTCACCGCAGCGGGCTGCCAGCGGTAGAAGCGCAAGGTGGGCAGAGAATTGCCAGCAGCCACGGCCTCGGCCAATGCTTCGTCCACGGCCATGTTGGCTGGGCCAGAGCGGGCTTCGGCTTCGACGATCAGCCGCCAAGTGGCAAGGGGGAATTCGTTCATAGGCCCGCTCATCCCTTGGCTCAACGGTCCACTACTGGCAGGTCAACAACCCGCACCGGATGATCCAGAGCCAGCAACTCGGTGTGAGCGGCGTTAAATGGGCGCTTGATTACGGCTAGGGCGAGAGGGCTACCCAGGGAGGGGCTAAAGCCGCTGCTTGTCACCTGCCCCACGGATCGCCCTTCGGCGGTTGTGACATCGGAACCCACAGGCAGGGGCACATCGCTGCGCAAGCCAACCAGGCTCTTCGTCACTTTGTCGTAGGTAATCTGCCGCGCGATGATCTCCTGGCCCGTGTAGCAGCCTTTGTTGTCGGCCACCGACCAGGCCAAGCCAGCTTCCAGCGGGTTGTACTCGCCGGTCAGCTCGGCCCCCACCCGTGGCCGACCAAGCTCGATGCGTCGATTTTCATAGGCTTCGGCGTCCGTCAGCAGAGTTGCCCCCGCCGCAATCAATCGATCCCGCAGGTGGTTGGCATTTGCAATGGACTCTTCAGTGGCATCGCCGATAGGCACGAGCAATTCCCAGCCAGGCACTTCGTAGCGATCTTGGTGCAGGATGGTCACCCCATCCAGGTTGACAAATGTGTCGTCGGCGGCGGGCTTTGCCAAACCGACTTTCGCCAAAATGGTGGCGGCCTCGGCGTCGATTAGCCGCCACCGGCGGAACTGTTGGCTGGCATTGACCACTTTCACCTTGTCCATAAAAAATATCTGGCTGCGCAACTTGGCGGCCAGCCCCTCGGCTTGGCTGGGCGCGGGCAACAGCCAGAGTTCATCCGCCTGACATAGAACAGTGAAGACAAACTCGATGCGGGCCACAGGGCTGGTCAGCACAGCTAGCGCTGCTTGTCCGGGGCGCAAGGCCGCCACATTGGCAGTGGTCATTCGTTGCAGAAAATCGGCCCGGTCGGCGTCGCGCAGAATAATCAGGCCAGCGTCTTCTCTGTCCAGGAGAGCCGATCCAGAGAGCAGCGCGGAATAAGCATCTTTGTCAAAAGATAGTGTAGGTGTTGCCATATATTTCTCCATCAAGCCAAATGGCTCATCAATGTTTATAGCCGAACGGCCATTGTCAGCAGTGAATTTAGCCAGTAGAGTTTACCCACAGCTGGTACAGATCACACCGAGAAAAATCCGCAGCAATCTGCTCGATCCGTGTCATCCGCGTTCTATCTCAGGTCAGCGGTCGTTGGTGCGATAGGACGAATGCCAGGGCATTGCCAGCCGCTCGGCCAGCAGAATGAGCAAATAAAGCACGATACCCATTGTACAGGCAATCAGGATTGCAGCCCAGGCAGAGGCAAAGCGAAAGAGGGCGGCTTCTTGGGTAATAAAGACGCCCAGGGCAATGCGTGGCCCACCGAAATATTCGCCCACAATGGCGCCGATCATTGCCAACGCCCCCGCCACCTTCAGCCCATTAAAAAAGTAGGGCAGTGCGTTGGGAATGCGCGCTTTGACGAGAATGGAGAACTCGCTGGCCGCGTAGGAGCGCATCAGTTCCAGGCTGCGGGGAGGCACAGAAACCAGGCCGCGCACAGTGTTGATCATCATAGGAAAGAAGACCATGATCGCGACAATCGCCATTTTGGAAAAAGGGTTGTCGATGCCAAACCAGTTGTTGAGAATGGGGGCAAAGGCGATGATGGGCATGGAATTGGCCGCGATGGCAAAGGGGAGAAGAGCTTCACGGGTGGCCGTCCAGCGGGCGGTGATCAGCGCGACCAGCACCCCCGCCAAAACGCCCAACAACAGGCCGCCCAATGCCTCTTTTAACGTGTACCAGCTTGCCTGCACAATCGGCATCAGGTTGTTGCCCCGGACAATCAACACCTGCTTGCTACCCAGGCGGAACGTTGCGATACGACCCTCCTCAAGCGGGAGCAAGAGATCGGGCGACACACCAGCGGGCAGATCAACGATCAGGCGGCTGGCCCGCAACAGGGTAGCGGCTTCGTTGTCTGGTAGCAGAGAGGTATCGGCGTCGTCGATACGCACTACCCGCACCAGGTTGGAGAGGATGGCGGTGGGTTTGGGCAGCAGAAATTGTTCGATCTTCAGGCCCGTAACCAGCCCTTCCCAGGCCAGCAGCACAAGGATCAAGATCAACACGGGCGCGCCTATGCGCTGGTTGCGCTCGCTCATTGGGCCTGCCGCTTGTTTGCGCGCAGGGCCTCGCGCACCTGGGTTTCCAGTTCAAAAAAGCGTACATTTTCCCGTGTGTCAACCCCCCGCGGCTGGGGGAGATCGATGGGGATGTCCTGGGTGATCCGTCCGGGCCGGGCTGACATCACAATCACCCGTGTGGAGAGAAAAACCGCTTCGGTGATGCTGTGGGTGACAAAGACAATAGTTGTTTTGGTCTTGCGCCAAATATCCAGCAATTCCAGGTTGAGCCGCTCGCGGGTCATCTCGTCCAGTGCGCCAAAGGGTTCGTCCATGAGCAGAATCGACGGCTCGAATGCCAGGGCACGGGCAATGGCAACCCGCTGTTGCATCCCACCGGACAACTGCCATGGGTAATGGCTGGCAAAGTCGGAAAGCTCCACCAATTCCAACATCTCCTGGGTGCGCTGCTCCTTTTTCTCTTTGGTATACTTCATCAGCTCCAGAGGAAGCTGCACATTTTTTGCCACCGTGCGCCAATCGTAGAGGGTGGCCGCCTGAAAGACCATGCCATAGTCCCGATCCAGCCGGGCCTGCCGTGCTTCTTTCCCGTTCACCTGCACCTGGCCGGACGAAGCAGGCAGCAGATCGCCGATCACCCGCAGGAGGGTAGACTTGCCGCAGCCAGACGGCCCAATCAGCGAGACAAATTCGTTTTGACCAATGGATAGATTGATATCACGCAGGGCTTGAACCTGGGCAACTGTGCCTCTGCCAAAGGTCTTGTTCACATCGTCGAGCAAAACTACGGCATCTGTCATGGAAAATATTGACCTGTGAAGAGTTGCATGGTTGATTAATGGGCCAGCAATGGGAATAGTGGTACTAGTGTGGGATAGTACCAGAAGTCATGGACGGACGCAAAGCAGTTGGCCGGGTGATCCTTCCTAGCGTTGGGTGATCCTCCCGGCAGCCAGAAGGATCACCCAGCGCCAGGGATTGCGCGATCTGGCGCCACTTCGCGTTGACATTCCATGGGCGCTACGGTATAGTCGCGTATAGGTTTACTACCCTAGAGAAGCATCGGCGCTTCATCTCCCCGCTGCCCGTGGAACTTCTCGTCGCTCACAAATCACATCTGTGTCTTCTCGAATTCCGTACAAACTTACCCACCATAATTTGTTAAGGAGTCAGAACCAATGAATACTCGTAGAGGAATGCTGATCAGCATGATCGCCCTCTTCGTCATGCTGATCAGCGCGTGCGCGGCTCCGGCCGCACCCGCCGAAGCCCCAGCATCCGCCCCCGCTGCCGAAGCGCCCGCTGCCCCAGCGGCCGCGGCTGCGCCCGACGGTGGTGTGCAAATCCCCGACGTGATGGAGGGAAAATACAACGTGGCCTTTGTCTATGTTGGCCCCCACGATGACGGCGGCTGGACCCAAGCCCACGATGTGGGCCGCCAATATGTGGAAGCCAACGTGGCCGATGTCCACACCGCTTACATTGAAAGTGTGGCAGAAGGCGCTGACGCCGA
Source organism: Caldilineaceae bacterium (assembly GCA_024643705.1). Classification (GTDB taxonomy): domain Bacteria; phylum Chloroflexota; class Anaerolineae; order Caldilineales; family Caldilineaceae; genus JACQGT01. The sequence goes on from JAHEML010000201.1 coordinate 4,447, forward strand.
GCAGGTGATCCGCTCGTTGGCCCGCAAAGGTTTCGATGTGATTTTCACCACATCCTTTGGCTTTATGGACGCCTCGGAAATTGTCGCCGACGAATTCCCCGGCATCGACATCATCCACATCAGCGGTTTCAAATCCAACGAAGCCAACTTTGGCAACCTGATGGGCGCGATGGAAGATATGAAGTATCTGGCCGGTATGCTGGCGGGTAGCCGGGCCGTGGCAGATGGCAACCCGAAACTGGGCTACATCGCCACCTTCCCTATCCCCGAAGAGCTGCGTCTGGGCAATGCTTTTGCTTTGGGCGTAGCCAAGACTTGCCCCGAATGCACCATCGACGTGCGTTGGATCTTCACCTGGCACGACCCGATTGTCGAGAAGGAAGCTGCTTCGTCCCTTTTTGACAGCGGCGCGCAGGTGGTGATGACCGGAGCGGACACCCCGGCTCCCGCCGAAGCCGCGCCCGAAGGCAAGTGGGGCATCACTTACGACTACTCTGGCAACTGTACCATCGACGCCTGCCTGACTTCCATGTACTGGAATTGGGGGACGGTCTATGCAGACATTGTGGAACGCTCCAGAGAAGGCACGTGGACTGGTGGCTGGGACTACTTTGATGCGGACAGCGGCGCGATGGGTCTCTATGGCTTTATGGAAGGCGAGACCATGCAGCCCGGTGTAGCCGGCCTGCCCGCCGAAGACCTGCAAATGGTCAAAGACACTTTGGCCGCCATGTTGGCCGGCGAGTTCACCCGGTTCGATGTCTTCAAAGGCCCCATCACCGACAACCAGGGCAACGAAGTCCTGGCCGACGGTGTGAGCCTGGAGCAGATCGACCTGGACGGCTTCGCCCAATTTGGCAGCCCCTGCACCACCTGCATGTACTGGTGGAATGAGAATGTCACGGCAGAGTTGCCCTCGCTGGACTGACGCTGATGCATGAAGCGTCAGCAACTATGCAGGTCAGCCAAGAGTTGATTGGTGCGCCCCGCTTGATTTCGATACGGCTGGAAACGACCCCAGCCTACTCAATCAGCGCTAGCCCTGAATAGGTGCAAACGTGAAACGTAAAACGTGAGAGCACCGACCTTTCCCACGTTTTACGTTTCACGTTTCCGAAGCACAAAAACAGACTCCTTTCGAAGTTGAGCCACTCGAACCGCACCCATGCCCAACTCTCCCCTTGCTGTCCAAATGGAAAATATCGTCATCCGCTTCCCCGGCGTGCTGGCGAACGATCATGTCAATTTCACCCTGAAGGCGGGCGAAATCCACGCGCTGCTGGGCGAAAACGGCGCGGGCAAAAGCACGCTGATGAGCGCGCTCTCCGGGCTGTACAAGCCCACATCCGGCGTCATTCGGGTTCACGGCCAGCCGGTCAGCTTCAACTCGCCCAAAGACGCCATCGCCGCGGGTATTGGCATGGTGCATCAGCACTTTATGCTCGTCCCCACCCAGACTGTCACCGAAAATATTTTGCTGGGGCTGGATACACCACGCTTCTTTATGAACCTGCCCCAATACGACCGGGACGTGCTGGCCTTGCAGGATCAGTTCGGCCTGCGGGTGGACCCCACTGCCAAAATCTGGCAGCTTTCCGTGGGCGAGCAGCAGCGGGTGGAGATTCTCAAAACCCTCTACCGGGGTGCAAACGTACTAATTTTTGACGAACCCACGGCTGTCCTTGCCCCCGCCGAGATCACCGAATTTATGCAGACCATGCGCTCGCTGGTGGCCCAGGGCAAGTCGATTATTTTCATCAGCCACAAACTCCACGAAGTGGAAGCCGTGGCTGACCGTATCACTGTGCTGCGCAAGGGTGTCGTCACCGCCGAGGGGCTGCCCATGGCCGGGCTGGACAAGGCCAAGCTGGCCCAATTGATGGTGGGGCGGGATGTGGTTTTTGCGGTGAAGAAGGAGGCCCAGGCAGCAGGCAGCACAATTTTGGAGATCAAGAACTTACAGGCGGCCAACAACAAAGGCACGCCTGCTTTGCGTGGGGTCAATTTGACCATCCGGGCCGGGGAGATTCTGGGCATTGCCGGGGTAGCGGGCAACGGGCAGAGCGAACTGGCCGAGTGCATCACCGGTCTGCGGCCCTGCGAAGGTGGCAGTGTGACGGTGGACGGGCGAGAACTTGCCAACCAGCCGCCAATTGCCGCTATCCAATCCGGCGTGGCCCACATCCCAGAGGATCGCAACCGCATCGGCTCTGCGCCCAATTTGACCATCACCGACAATGTGATTATGAAGCACTACCGGGCCGCGCCCATCGGCAACGGCGCGACGATTGATTCGACCCAAGCCACCAGCTATGCCCAAAAGCTGAAGCAGACCTACGATATTTTGGCCCCCAGCGTGCGCACCCAAGCCCGCAAGCTCTCCGGCGGCAACCTGCAAAAGGTGATTCTGTCGCGAGAGATCACCGCCAACCCCAGGCTGATCGTCGCTGTCCAGCCCACCCGGGGCCTGGATGTGGGCGCG
>JAHEML010000202.1 GCA_024643705.1 Caldilineaceae bacterium
CTATTCTGGCCCACAACCAGGGCCGCAAACCTGGGATGGGTGCGGGCATGGCAGATGGAATTGTCATCACCCCTTCCCACAATCCCCCCGGCGACGGTGGGTTCAAATACAACCCGCCCAACGGTGGCCCAGCAGATACGTCCACCACGAAGGCTGTCCAGGCCCAGGCCAATGGGTTTCTGGCCGATGGGCTGAAGGGTGTGCGGCGCATGACCCTGCGCGGGGCGCTGGCGGCATCCCATGTGCGGGCATACGATTATGTGTCGCCCTATGTGGCTGATTTGGGCAGTGTGGTGGATATGCAGGCCATTGCCAGGGCTGGGCTGAAGATTGGCGCAGATCCCATGGGCGGTGCAAGTGTTGGTTATTGGGGGGTGATTGCCGAACGTTATGGGCTGAACCTGACCGTGGTGAACCCCCGGGTGGACCCCACTTTTTCGTTTATGACTGTGGATAAAGATGGCAAAATTCGCATGGATTGCTCGTCGCCCTATGCCATGGCGAGTCTGGTCAGGCTGAAAGATGATTTTGACATCGCTTTTGGCAACGACCCCGACGCTGATCGCCACGGAATCGTCACCCGGAGCAGCGGCTTGCTCAACCCCAATCACTATCTCGCCGTCGCTATTTCGTATCTTTTTCAGAACCGCCCTGGCTGGCGGGCCGACGCAGCAGTGGGCAAAACCCTGGTTTCGTCGTCGATGATCGACCGGGTGGCAGCCCATTTGGGGCGGCGGCTGGCCGAAGTGCCCGTGGGTTTCAAGTGGTTTGTGGATGGGCTGGTGGATGGTTCTTACGGTTTCGGTGGGGAGGAGAGCGCGGGGGCTTCTTTCCTGCGCACCGACGGCACTGTGTGGACTACTGACAAGGATGGCATCATTTTGGACCTGCTGGCCGCGGAGATTGTAGCCAAGACAGGCCGAGACCCAGGCGAGCACTACACAGAGTTGGAGCAACGCTTTGGCAGCCCAGCCTATACCCGCATTGACGCGCCAGCCAACCGGGCACAAAAGGCGGTCTTGAGCAATCTCTCGCCGGAGATGGTCACGGCTACGGAACTGGCGGGCGAACCCATCACCGCCAAGCTGACCCGCGCGCCGGGCAACAACGCGGCCATTGGTGGGCTGAAGGTGACAACTGAAAATGGCTGGTTTGCGGCCCGACCATCGGGCACAGAAGAGATCTATAAAATCTACGCCGAGAGCTTTCGGGGCGAGAATCATTTGCAGCGGCTGGTGGACGAGGCGCGGGATTTGGTGAATGATGCCTTTACCGCTGGTGGGGTATAGGGACGACTGACGCAGATCGACACTGATTTTTCTGAGCTTTTATGGCTTATTTGTGAGGTGATGTTTTGGAATTTGAGTGGGATTTTGTAAAAGCAAGGTCGAATTTCCAAAGACATCGCGTCAATTTCGGCGAAGCGGAGACGGTATTTGAAGATCGATTGCAAATTTCATTTTTGGATGAAGAACACTCGATAGACGAGGATCGATACATTACCGTGGGAATGTCCGATCAGGATCGTATTTTGTTGGTAGCCCATACCTATCGACAAGGGCGCATTCGTATTATTAGCGCGAGAGGAGTCACACAAAATGAGCGAAGAGTCTACACCGAAGGATTATGACGAGTACGACCTGAAAGATGAGTACGACCTGTCCGCCATGCCGGTGATGCCTTGGGGGCGCTATGACCCTGCCCATCGGCGCTCCAATCTTGCCGTACTTGACCCGGACATTGCCGAGGCATTCCCAGACGACGAGTCTGTGAATGAAGCATTGCGACTTGTTTTGCAGATGGTCAAGGTGCCTCATCTAGCAGCTAATTCGTAAAGTCCACTTGAGCTTGGAACGCGATAAATAAACGCGGATATTTATCGCGAGTTCCCTGGCAATCAGTTTGGGATTCCCTTTTCTGCAAACAATTCACCTGTTCGATCTGTGCATATCCGTGGTCTTCCTCTCAACCATTTCAGGAGTACGTATGAGTGACATTAAATTTGGAACCGACGGTTGGCGGGGACGCATCGCGGAGGATTACACCTTTGCCAATGTGCGCCGGGCTACCCAAGGTTTTGCCGCCTATCTCCGCAGCGAGGGCCACGATGGTAAAGCAGTGGTTGTAGGCCACGACAAGCGCTTTTTGGGCGAACATTTTGCCGCAACAGTGGCCGAGGTACTGGCGGGCAACGGCTTTCATGTCTATTTGACCAATGGCGCGACACCCACCCCAGTGATCAGCTTTAGCGCGCCGAATCTGGGCGCAGTGGCCGCGGTGAATGTAACGGCCAGCCACAACCCGCCCGAAGATAATGGCTTCAAGGTGCGGGACGCAGGCGGTGGGGCCATCGATCCAGAAGGGCTGAAGGCGATTGAAGCTCGCATCCCCGCTGCTGAAGATAGCGCGGCCATCAAACGCACGCCACTGCGCGAGGCGCTGGCGAGCGGAGCGGTCGAATACTTCGACGCCAAACCCGCCTATCTGACCCATTTGGCCGGGCTGATCGATGTGCAGCCGATCAAAGACGCGGGCCTCAAAGTTGTTGTGGACAATATGTGGGGCAACGGTGCAGGCTGGCTAACGGAAATTTTGGGAGGTGGCAAAACAGAGATTATCGAAGTCCATGCCGAGCGCAACCCCATCTTCCCGGAAATGTCTCGCCCGGAACCTATCCCGCCCAACGTGGATGCGGGGCTGGCTGTAGCAAAACAGGTGGGCGCGGACTGTGTATGCATACTGGACGGCGACGCCGACCGCTGTGGCTTTGGCGACGAGAACGGTGAATTTGTGGATCAGTTGCGGGTTTACGGGCTGCTGGCCTACTATTTGTTGGAGGTACGGGGCGATCGAGGCACGATTGTCAAAACCCTGAGCACCACCTCCATGCTGGACAAACTGGGCAAACTCTACGGCGTGCCGGTGGTGAATACGGGGGTGGGTTTCAAATATGTGGCCCCGGCCATGGTAGAACACAGTGCGCTGATCGGCGGCGAGGAGAGCGGTGGTTATGCTTTCCGCGGCCACGTGCCAGAGCGCGACGGGATTCTCGCCAATCTCTACTTGCTTGACTTTCTGGTGCGCACAGGCAAGAAACCGACCGAGCTTCTGCGTATTCTGTTTGACACAGTGGGTGAGCACTTTTATGGACGCATTGATACCCGGTTGACCGGTGACGACATGAAACAGTCGGCCAAGCAGCGGCTGGACAGCATCGACATTGCCGGTAAAACCCTGGGCGGTATTCCTATCACCGAACTGGTGACGATTGATGGGTACAAGTTTGTAATGGAAGATGGTGGTTGGCTGTTGGTACGCTTTTCCGGCACCGAGCCGCTGATTCGGGTCTACACAGAGACCACCCACGGCGATCTCGTTGATGATATTTTGGCTGATGGGCAGGCGCTGGCGGGGATTGGGGTGACAGGGTGACAGGGTGAAAGGATGACCGGGTGAAAGGATGACCGGTATGCCGTAGCTTTTGCCTTTTTCTCTTGCAATCCCTCCTACTTTATCTGCCTACTCGTCTGTGATAAAATGTACAAACGATGACGCGACAGTTAAGTGTATCTACGCAACCAGAAGAAAGCGCCACCCCACCCTTTCTGGTGGACAGCCATTGCCACCTCGATTTAGCCCACTTCGATGAGGATAGGGCGGCTGTGCTGGATCGAGCCAAGAGCGCGGGGGTGGGGTTGATTGTGATTCCCGGCATCGATGTGGAACAATGTCGAGGCGCGCTGGAGTTGGCGTCGGCAACGCCGGAAGTATATGTGGCAGTCGGTGTTCACCCCAACAGCAGCGGGGATTTTACCCCGGTTGTGGTGGATGAGCTGCGTCGGCTGGCTGCTCATCCAAAGGTGGTGGCGATCGGTGAGATCGGCCTGGACTATTACTGGGACAAGGTGACACCGGAGCAACAGGATGTGGCTTTTCGGGCGCAGTTGGCATTGGCCGCCGAGTTGGGGCTGCCGGTGATCATCCACAACCGGGATGCGTCCGATGATGTGGCAGCCGTGTTGGAAGAATGGGTGCAAGGTGAGTCTTTTCGCAGCTCTCAACTCGCGGGTCGCCCATTTGCTGGCGTATTGCACGCTTTTGGGGGCGATTTGGCCCTGGCCAAGCGGGCATACGCGTGGGGTTTTCTGCTGGGGATTGCCGGTCCGGTCACTTTCAAAAATGCCCGGCAGATGCATGATCTGGTTCCCGGCTTGCGTTCAGATCGTCTCTTGATCGAGACAGATGCACCCTATCTGACACCCCACCCTTTCCGGGGCAAGCGCAACGAGCCGGGTTATGTGGGGCTGGTGGCAAAGAAACTGGCTGAATTGACCGGTGTATCCGTCGCTGAGATCTGTGAAAATTCGAGCCAATTGGCGCTGACGTTTTTTGGGCTGCAAGGGCGTGTGCAAAGCAGGTAGTTGAACGGATTTTCTATGTTGGTGGCTGAGAGAATGATGGCTGACGAGTTGAGCAAACCGAGTAACGCCAGATATGCGCCTGTCTCGGTAGCCGAGACAGAGCGGACGGGCGCGAATGGACATCTGCCTTTTGCCCAGACTCCCCAATCTATCCAAACCTTGCTCCATCCGGTTCGGCACGGTTTGCGCCTGGTAGAAAAGCGGATGGAGACTGTCGAGTCGTCTGTTTTTGCGCCTTTGGCCGATGCTTTTGTGGATTTGATCGGCAGCGGCGGCAAACGGTTGCGCCCGGCTTTGGCGCTGCTCGCCGGCCAAATGGATGCCCCAATTGTTGACTGGGCCAGCCATCCCAGCCTGATTGCTCTGGCCGCGGCGGTTGAAATGTTGCACACGGCGACGCTTGTGCATGACGATGTGATCGACGGCGCGCTTTTGCGCCGGGGTGCGCCCACGCTGAACGCTTCGTGGAGCCAGGGTGCTACTGTGTTGGCTGGGGATCACATGTTTGCCAGAGCCGCCCATTTTGCCGCAGAGACGGGCAGCAATCGGGTGATTGAGATTTTCAGCGACACATTGCAGATCATCGTTGATGGTGAAATGCGCCAGTTGTTTGCCCGAAACCAGTACGGTCAGGAACGAGAGAACTATTACCAACGGATCTACGCCAAAACGGCCAGTCTTTTTAGCGCAGCTACAGAGGCAGCGGCAGTATTGGTCGGCTTGTCTGCGCCCCGTGTTCAACTGATGAAGGAATACGGATACAATTTTGGTATGGCATTCCAGATTATGGACGACATTCTGGACTTTACGGGCGACGATCGTACCTTGGGCAAGCCAGCGGGTAGCGATCTGCGCCAGGGTACGCTGACCCTGCCTTTTCTCAATTTTCTCCAGCAGCAGAGCGATCCGCAGGCGCTGATCGAACGGTTGACTGTTGCTCGCCAGGACGCGGAAGATGGGCAGCCAGAGCAATTGGATGATGCTGTGCGCGAGGTGGTGGTTGCCATCCGCAGCAGCACGGCGATTGATTCTGCTCGCAGCGAGGCCATTGATTTTCTGCAACAGGCTGTGTCGAATCTATCTACTTTCCCCGATAGCCCCATCAAAGAATCGCTCATTGGGCTTTGCAGTTTTGTTGTGCAACGAAACAATTAGTTGGTGTGCTTTTCAGGCGCACTATGCCATTTCTCCAAATGATACAAAACCCCACAGACCTTGCTATTATCATCGTTTCCTGGAATGTCTGGGATCTTTTGCGCGCCTGTTTGGAGTCGATTGCCCAGCAATCGCAACCGACCACCGATGCTCGGTTGCGCCGTTTTGGCCCGGATGGCTCGGCCACGTTGCGTGTGCTGGTGGTGGACAATGCCAGCGATGACGCTACGCCTTCTTTGTTGCCTGCCCGCTTCCCCTGGGTAGAGACGATCCTCAGCGACGAGAATTTGGGCTTTACTGGGGGGAACAATCGCGGGCTGGAGGCACTGGGCTTTGATGTGGCGGAGCGAAGAGTGATGACAGGCGATAGACGACCGTCGACCGACGACCGACGACAGGTGACAGCCACTCACAATGCACAGATTGCAGCGCGCTTCGTCTACTTTCTCAACCCAGATACCGAATTGTTGCCGGGTAGTCTGTGGGCGCTTTATGCCGGTGTTGCCCAGGATGGTTCAATTGGCGCAATTGGGCCTCAATTGCGCTATGGGGATGGGCATCTGCAAAGCACCCGTCGGCGTTTTCCCACCCAGCTAACCGGTTTTTTCGAAAGTACCTGGTTGGGGCGTTTGTGGCCCACAAATCCTTGGGTGCGTCGTTATCTTATGGCTGATTGGTCGCCGTCTGTGCGCCAGGATGTAGATTGGTTGGTGGGGGCGGCCTTGCTTGTGCGGGGTGATGTGTTGGCCGCTCTGGGTGGCTTCGATCCGGATTTTTATATGTACAGCGAAGAGATCGACCTGTGCAGGCGTATCAAAGAAGCGGGGTGGCGGGTGGTCTACGAGCCGGGGGCCATGGTGATCCACTATGAGGGGCGCAGCAGTGAGCAAGCCAGCACCCGACGGCAGATTCTATTTAACCGTAGCAAGGTGCGTTACACGGGTAAGTATTTTGGGCCTGCTTGGGCCGAGTGTCTCCGGCGCTATTTGATCTTGGAATTTCGTCTGCAAATGGGATTGGAAGCTGCCAAAGCGCTGATCGGCCACAGAAGGGTTATGCGCAGGGAGCGGGTGGCAACCTATCGCGAGGTGATTGCTTCTGGGCTGCGTTGATGGGGCAAGTCGGTTGAGGGTTGCAAGACGTTCCCCCATCGGTCAATATCGAATCTGCACAAGGTTCGCTTTTCTACTCTATTTCCCCTCTTTCTTATCCTCGCTGTATCAATGGTACAATCTAGTAGATCAGTAGCCCAATTGGCCCAATCCTTGCGGAGAAATTAGATGGCGAAGTTTAACACAAAACCGATCAGTGGGGCACGTGATTTCTTGCCCAAAGATGTG
>JAHEML010000203.1 GCA_024643705.1 Caldilineaceae bacterium
GATTCGTAAAACGTGAGAAATAGCGATGATCTCAATAGTGATGATCTCAGATGGTTTGCCCATCTTTGACTTCGCCATCGGTGGGGAAGTCGCGCGCGCGCCGGTCGCTGTTGATGAGCACATTTGTGCCCACATGCATCCCGTCGGGGATCTCGGCACCTTTGCCTATCACAGTGATGCCCGACGACAGCCGATCGGGCATTTTTTCGTTGACGATGGCGGGATCACCCACGCCGATCTGGGCACCAGCACCAATGATGACTTGTTTATCCACTATGGATTTTTCGACGAATGCGCCAGGCCCGATCCAGGTGTCGTTCATCACAATGCTGTTGCGCACCACTGCGCCGGGGCTAACATAGACACCGGGGCTGAGCACGCTATTTTCCACCAATCCCCGCACCACACAACCATTAGAGACCATGCTCTGCACTACTTTGGCCTGGGGGCCTACTTTGACAGGAGGACGTTCTTCTGATTTTGTGTGGAGCGGCCAATCTTCGTTGTAGAGGTCCAGCGCAGGGTGGGGCTGCACCAGTTCCAGATTGGTGGCCCAGTAGGAATCCACTGTGCCTACGTCCACCCAATAGCCTTCGAAACGATAGGCAAAGACCCGATCTCCTGCGGCCAGCATGGCCGGGACCACATGTTTGCCGAAATCTTCCCGAGGTGTCTCCGGGCTGGCTTCGTTCAACCGCTGTTCCAAGGCTCTGGCATCAAAAATATAGATACCCATGGAGGCCAGATTGCCTCGATTTTCTTTGGGCTTTTCATAAAATTGCACGATCGAGCCATCTTCGGCCACTTCCATAATGCCAAAGCGGCTGGCTTCTTCTATGGGCACGGGCATGACGGCAATTGTCAGATCGGCGCTTTGTTCCCGGTGGTAGGCCAGCATGGGGCCGTAATCCATTTTGTAGATGTGATCGCCGGAAAGAATCAACACCTGATCGGCATTCTGTTCTGTGACAAAATTCATGTTTTGGTGGATAGCGTCGGCGGTGCCCGCATACCAGTTCTGGTTGCCACGCCCCTGATAGGGCTGCAGAAGCCGTACGCCGCCGCGTGCTCGGTCCAGGTCCCAGGGTTTGCCAATAGCAATGTGATCGTTGAGGCTGTGGGGGCGGTACTGGGTCAACACGCCGATGGTGTAGATACCACTGTTGACGCAATTGCTGAGGGTGAAATCGATGATGCGAAACTTCCCGGCAAACGGAACAGCGGGTTTGGCTCTCTGCTCCGAGAGCACAGTGAGCCTTGTCCCTTCGCCGCCTGCCAAAATCATTGCAACGGTGGTCATCGCAACCTTCTTTCTCACTGTGTCGAGGATGGAAACACGAAACGATTCTGGATGGATACGAGTATCCTAACCCAAAGGAGGCTGGAACGCAATTCTAAACGCAATACCCCCATTGTTATTTGAAATTCCTTCTGACGACTGTTATACTGAATGGCTGAATATGTGGAGCAAACGATCGGTTAAGAGCAGAATTCGGGCCGAAACGATGGGCCGAAATGCGCCTAATTCTATTGGCCTTGTCGGTAGAATTAGGCAACCTGCTGGTTGACGTGTTGAATAAATAGAATATGTTGATGCGAAGGTAGGAGGAGTGCGTGTTGCAACGAAAGACCCAAACAGCCGCCTTTTGGCGCGATCAGTTTGAACTGACTCAAGATGATCTGGATTTTATTCACGATCTGGTGCTGGATGCTGATTCGCCTTTAACAACCGACCAGCTTTCATTGCGCCTTGTCGAGGAATACCAACGGCGGGAAACCCGACGCATGGAATCGGAACTGGCAAAAGGCAAAATATACCAGCCCGACAAGTCATACGAGGTGGGCCAGACGCTTGTCTTCCCAGCGATGGACTTTGCTGTGGCCGAGGTTGTGGCAACCCGCCCAGGCGAAAACCCCGAACATGGTGACTTTTCCGTCATCCAGCTACAGTTTGCTGATGGCGGCGCAAAACGAGAATTTGCAGCCGGTTTGCAGACACCTCACCGCCTGAATCAACTCAACGGCCAAAGCATTGTTGGCGAGAACGATCTTCTTTCCAGCGACGAGATTTACGGCCTGTACAAGGATGAAATCGAAGAAAGTGTGCTCTATGCCCTAGAAGAGGGTGACCGGCACGAAGAGTTCGTCCAGGTCAGTGATTTCTGGCTGCTGTCGGACATGTTGGCCGATATTCATGTGGGCCACCTCAACATTGCCGAAGCCATGATCGAAATGCAGGGCCGCCCCTTGTCCTCCCAGGAAATCCTCCAGGAGATCGACATCAACCCGGATATCTCCGAGGCCATGCAAGTGATCAGCATCGATCATGCCATGAGTGCAGACGACCGTTTCGATCTGGTAGGCCAAGGAACCGCCCATCTCTGGTTTCTCAAACGGTTGGAACCACAAGAGGCTTTGGAAATCCCCCCGCTTCTGCGGGTACATGCACCACGCTACAACCGGGCACTGCTCAGCGTAGAACTGTTGCAGATCGAATGGGAATTGGATGACGAGTGGGGCGAAAGTGGCATTAGCAACGACGTACCCTCGGTGGTTCCCAGCACCAGCTTTGCCCTCAGCTATCCCCACCGACGTTACGGAACCCTGCCTCTCAACACCCGCACCCGTAGCTTCTTTCCCCAGGGCAGCGAAGGCCGCTCTATGGCGACTGTAGTGGACGGGCGGTGGGGCAAGCGCTACACGACCTGGGTTGTCCACAATGGGCGCTATGTAAGCGGGCTGAGCGAATGGATGGAAGAACATAACTTGCCGGTTGGCGCGCAGATTACCCTGGAGCGCACCCAAACCCCTGGTGAAGTGGTGATCGATTATCGACCCCGCCGCATGAAGAGGGAGTGGAGCCGGTTTGCCACAGCCAACCAGGGCAGCCTGGGCATCACCTTTGAAATGAACAAGATTCAGATCACCTGCGAATACGATGACAATCTGATTGTGTCGGCAGAGGATACCGAACAGCTAGACGACCTGAGCCGACGAGCCGACAAAGCGAATATGTCTTTGGATGAGATTGTCGAACAGATCGTCCCCGAACTGACCAAGCTGAGTCCCCAAGGCACAGCCCATGCAAAAACCATCTACAGCGCTGTGAATATGTTCTGGCGTTGCGCGCCTGGGCCAGTCTTCTATGCATTGATCAGCAATCGACGCTTCCGCGACTCGGGCGGCGGCTTCTTCGCCTTGGAGGTGTAGACATGGCCCCTGTTGCGGCCGGCCTAAATATCAACCGATTTCGCCCTACAGCAGACACCAAGTTCCATATCGACTATGATTGGTGGGAGGAAAGCGGGCGCGATTTTCGTCTCTACTTGCGAGACCAGTTGTGTGCTGAATGTCGAGATCGGTTCAGCGATCACCGAAATACAGAAAGTGTCGATTGGGTTGATCCCGAAACCGGGGAAGTGCACCGCACCGACGCGCTCTGGGAATGTTTGCGCACCCGCTGTGCCAACGACCCGGATTTCATCAACGAACATCTGCCCATTGGGGCCGCCTGTTTCCGGGTATTCCTGGCAAACGACAACACCCCGCTTAGCCCCAACGAATTGAGCCAGCTTCTACCCTGGAAGCCCTCGCGCACGATTCTTGCTACCCTGGGTGGCAGGCAGGTCTATTTGGGCATTCGCCCTGTGCGCGACTGACAGCCGTTGAAACAGCTTTTATCACAATTTGCAGCACAAAATTTGCATCACAACATGTAGCCAAGCGTTGAAGCAACCATCCAGTTGGTTGCTTCAACGCTTGGCTGTTTTAACAATGTTTCGTGCCGCCAGAACAATCGGCATGTCGATCATGCGCCCATCCAGCTCGAACACCCCAGCCCCAGCCGCCTGTTCCCGCTCAAACCCAGCAATCACCCGTTCGGCATACGCCACCTCCTGGTCGGAGGGTAAAAACCCCTGGTTGATCACCGCTACCTGTTTGGGGTGAATCGCCAGCTTGCCCGAAAAACCCATACTCCGGGCCAGTTGGCATTCGGCAGCCAATCCATCTGTGTCGGCCAAATCAATATATACCGTGTCAATGGCGGGCAAGCCAAATGCTGCCGCCACCGTGGTGATCGCGCCACGCGCATACAATATCTCCCACCCCTCTTTGGTTCGTTGTGCCCCCATGTCTGCGGCCAGGTCTTCTGCGCCAAAGAGCAGGCCATCCAGCCGGTTATCGGCTTGGGCAATCTCCACAGCGTTGATCACCCCCATTGCCGTTTCCATTTGGGCCAGTAACTTGATACCCCCCACCTGGAACCCGTGGCGATTCTCCAGCGCGGCCACCCGATGGGCCACCGCCTGCACCTGGGCGGCAGACTCGATCTTGGGCAGAACGTATCCATCCGGTCGGGCCACAATGGTCTGGTCCAGATCATCCTGCCAGAAGGGTGTGCCAACCGGGTTGATCCGGATCAGCCTCTCGGTTGGGCCAAAGTCGATCCGCTGAAAACTCTCGACGATCGTGCTCCGGGCCACCTGTTTTTGGCTCAAAGCCACTGCATCTTCCAGATCAGCGATGATCGAATCAACATTCAGTTCCGCCGATTTTTCGATCTTGCGGGCACTGTCGCCGGGCATAAAGAGCAGAGAGCGGCGCAGCCTGTGGGTGTGTGAAATTGGCATTTGTAGTTCCCCTTGCCCCCATGACGGGGGTATTCGTTTGGTGTAGCAGGAGCGTTTGTTGGAAATTATTTGGGCCGAAGAGTGATCCGCCCTACCAGATTACAAACCTGGCTGGTCTCCCCAAACCCTACCCATTTTAGCAGAGAGAAAGCACAAAGCCATCTTGCCGTTTTCACCAAATCCGCCCTTGACAAACTTTGGTGTCTGTTGTACACTATCTATGTTGGTGTTAGAATAACACGAATAAGTTTGAGGAAGGAGTATTGGGATGGACATTCTATTCGTTGTCGGCATTGGTCTCATGGTCGTTGCTGCCTTTATCTATCTACTGGTGCAAATGATCCGGCTGCGGCTGGAAATCTGGGCCAATCAACGGGTGATCGCCGCCTTGGAACAGGCCGGCCACAAACCAGCGGCCAAAAAATCCCGTCTGCCCGAAATGCTTGCAGGCGCTCTTCTTCTGCTGCTTCTTTCTCAGATCGTAACCGCTTTTTTTAATTCGATCTAGCATGAACCCAGTACCCATCGGATTGACATCTCCACCGGGCTATGCCACAATCCAGGCAGATAGTTCCCCATTTTCTTCAATCTGCCATTGGAGCCTTGCCCACATGTCGATCTCGACGCCCGATTGGGTGAAACATGCTGTTTTCTACCAAATTTTCCCCGACCGCTTCGCCCGCAGCCCGCGCACCCAGCCGATCCCTGGCACAACCTTCAAACCCTGGGGTACACCACCCGAAGAGCAAGGCTTTCAGGGCGGTGATTTGCGGGGCATGGTGGACAAACTGGACTACTTGCAGGATTTGGGCATCAACGCTCTCTACCTGAACCCCATCTTCTCATCCGCATCCAACCACCGCTATCACACTTTCGACTACTACCAGATCGACCCCCTGTTGGGTGGCAACGAAGCCTTTCGGGAACTACTGGACGCAGCCCACGCCCGCCAGATGCACGTGGTGATCGATGGTGTCTTTAACCATACTGGCCGGGGCTTTTGGGCCTTCCATCACATCTTAGAAACAGGCAGCGACTCGCCCTACCTGGATTGGTTTCTCGTGCAGGACTGGCCCCTGCGCCCCTATCAGCACGACGAGAACAACCCCATCAACTATGCTGCATGGTGGGGTATCGCCGCTCTGCCCAAATTCAACATCGACAATCCGGGCGTACGCAAATACCTTTTGGATGTCTCCCGCCATTGGATCGAATTCGGCGCCGATGGTTGGCGGTTGGATGTGCCCGAAGAGATACCCGACGCTGCCTTTTGGCAAGACTTTCGACGGGTGACAAAAGGGGCAAACCCAGACGCCTACCTCACCGGCGAGGTGTGGGACAACGCAACCGAGTGGCTGCAAGGCGACCGCTTCGACGGCGTGATGAACTATGTCTTCAGCCGGGCTGCGTTGGGTTTCTTTGCCCAAGAGAGCTTGCGCACCGACTATCAGCCGGGAGGATTTGCCCTGGAGGTATTGGACGCGCCCACATTTGCCAGCCGGCTGGAAACAATGCTGACCACCCATCCCTGGGAGATCAACCTGGCCCAGCTCAATTTGCTGGACAGCCACGACACCGCCCGGGTGCTGTGGACTGTGCAAGGCGACGAGAGCGCGCTACGCCTGGCGCTTCTGCTGCAAATGACCTTGCCCGGCGCGCCCTGCATCTATTATGGCAGCGAGATCGGCATGACCGGCGAAAACGATCCCGGCTGTCGGGCCGCCTTCCCCTGGCACGCGCAAGATGAATGGAACAGCGACCTTCACGACTTTTATCGCAAGGCGATTGCCCTGCGCCATGCCTTCCCCGCTCTGCGCATAGGCCGATTCGAGGGTCTGTATGCCCAGGCGAATGTCTATGGATTTGCCAGGGAACAAGACGGCGAAGCGCTGATTGTGCTCTTCAATGCGGGCAAAAGCCCGGCGGAAATCCGTCTGCCTCTGGGCGAAATCACAGGCAGCCAGGGAGCCTTTGCATCCGTCTGGAACCAGGGCGAATATCTGGCCCAGGCCGGGGTGCTGAGCGATGTGAAAATCCCAGCCAGAGATGCGCTGATCCTGCGCCGTGTCAACCGGGAATGAGCGTTTGAAAAAGGGACGCAGATATTCTCTGCCAAAATCTGTGTAATGTGTGGATTGCTTTCATGGCTGGCGGTAACCAATCAGCCATGAATTTTGATAGCCATCTGGAAACGTTCGCTGGTCTGTTGTAGGGTTTCTCTGCGACATAACATGATACAAAAAGGGGGCAGGGTTCTATGCCAACACGTGTCAAAATCATTCT
>JAHEML010000204.1 GCA_024643705.1 Caldilineaceae bacterium
GATCGGGTGACACTATGCTTGCCCAATAGTCGGGGCCGGATACCCGCAGATGGTTTGCGTCTTCTCCACCTGTCGGATTTTCATTTCCGGGGGGCCGAGCCGCGGGAAGGGCGCAAGATCGCAGAGGTGCGCAAGGCTGTCGCTGGTTTGGACTATGATCTGCTCATCCATACGGGCGATTTTCTCCACTACGATGGGGGGATGGAGAATGTCCTTACCCTGCTCGATCTCTTGCCTGCCCCACGTCTGGGTGCATTTGCCGTCATGGGCAATCATGATTATGTGATGTATAGAATGTCTAAGGCTGTTGGGTATACCTGGCGCAATTTCGTCGCCAAAGAGAGCCGGATGGGTGATGGCGACCCCACGTATCGCCCGCTTAGCCGCCAGGAGAAAGCCCGGCGCTACCTCCGTTTTGCTCTGCACCTGATTTACAATCGCATTGATGGCGAGCCGTCGGGCATGAACGATGTGTCCCTGTTGCGCTACGAATTGGAACGCCGGGGGATGCGGGTGTTGCACAATGCCTCTTTCCATCTGCAGGCCGATGATGTTGACATCTTCCTGGCTGGGGTGGACGATCTCCAGGAAGGACATCCCGACCTGGCCGCGGCCTTTGCCAACGTGAATAACGATGAGCCTCTTCTCCTCCTCTCTCACAATCCCGATATTTTGCAAGCCCGTGCTGCCCACCGGGCCGGCCTGGTGCTGGCCGGCCACACCCACGGTGGGCAGATTGTTCTGCCTTTTTTGGGGGCGGCCCATACCCAGACAGATATTTTGCGCCGCTCGAATGCATCGGGTTATCTGCGGCTGGGCGACACTCAAATGTATATCAGCCGTGGTTTGGGCGAGGGCATTCCCCTGCGCTTTGGCGCGCCGCCCCACGTCACATTGCTAACGCTTTTGCCTGGGGCCTAGGCGCTCCGGGTACAGATTTCTAGGGAATGATCCCTTGGCGCAATTTTTGCCCCTTTGACATCTCACCTTTACCAGTGCTACAGTGAACCTGTCCTCTCTTTGAAACTAAATTGTGTGCTGCTTGCCCTTTGTGTTGGCGACAGAAGTCGCCAAAAGGAGCGTGTGGATATGTGGTCTCTCTTGACTTCGTTGCGCCGTGCGTTCTACCTGTTCTTGATGTTGGTTGTCCTCCTTGCCCTCTTCTTGCCTCGATTGGCCCACGCCGAAACCGACAGCACCACCGACGTACCGACCCCCGTTGTGCTGGACACAGCCGAGGAATGGGCCATCGGCGGTGGATTGCTTTATTGGGCCAACTCGTGCTTTGCTGAAGAGTTTGCACCGCCCAGCACGATCAAACGCCAGCCGGTGGCGGGTGGCCCGTTGCGTCTGTTGGAAACAACCGGCGATGAGGGTTGCTTGAGCTATCTCAACATGACCGCGGCGGACGATGGTGTCTATTACTACGACGATTCCCAGGCTCGGCTGGAAGTCATTCTGGCTGCGTCCCCGTCAACCCCACAGGCGGTTGTGGATATTCCCTCCAATCAACAGCCTACCACCGGTAGCACTCTGAGGATTGCGGGCGACTTTATCTATTGGCCCTCTTTCAATGCGGGCAAGATTTTGCGTGTGGCAAAGAGCGGCGGCCCCATCGAAACCGTGGCCGATGGAGCCGTAAGCCCCCTGGATGTGCTGGTTGTTGGCTCTGGCGTCTATTGGACAGACAACAGTGGTGTTCGATACATCCAGACAAATTGCGCCACATTGCCATGTACCGACACAGCATCCACTTTTGCCTCTTTTGTTTCTGCTGGTAATAGTGCTACCGGGCTGCTCTATCGGACATCTCGATTTACAGGGTATACGATCAGTTGGGTCGAACGCACCCCCACAGGTGGCGGCACAAGTGCCAGTGTCATTCGCCAGCGCACGTGTGACCTGGTTGCTATCTGCACCTTCGTCAGGCCGGTCATTTTTTACACCGCTGCTCCCAACTGGATACTCGGCAACCCAAAATCCGATGGTACCAATCTCTTTTGGACAGAACGCTTCTACAGTGTCAGCACACCCGATGGCAAGATACGCCGCCAGGCCCTTGCCAACGGCACGCCCGCAGACATTGCAACCGGGTTGCCCGGCATCGACCGACGGTTGGCAATTGCCAACGGCAACCTCTACTTCGCAGTGGACGATCCTTCACCTTTCAACCAGTATGGTGTCTATCTTCTTTCCCTCAACGCCACCGTGATCAGCCGAGACCTGGCAGCCAACGAATGGGAGGTGACCCAGGCAATCCAGAACACAGCCAACAGCGCACCGCTGATCGCTGGAAAGACCACCTATGTGCGCCTGTATGGGACGGAACTCAGCGGCCCCAGCGCGCCGGTTGTGGGCGCAAAACTCTACGGCATCCGCAACGATCTGCCCCTGCCGGGTTCGCCCCTGACCGCGCTCAACGGGACCCGTTCGCTGCGGGTAGGTGTCACTTATGATCGGGCCAGATTGGTCGATAGCTGGTACTTTCTGCTACCAGCCAGTTGGACCGACGGCTCTGTTTCGCTACAAGCCGTGGTAGACCCGGATCAGAGCTACACCGACCTTGTCCGGGGCAACAATAGCCTGAACACAACTGTCACCTTTCAAAAACAGCCCCCCGTCTGTGTGTGGACAGTACCCGTTCGCACCCATACCCCCAAGCCCTCTGTCAACGATCCCAACTTCTGGGAGATGGTCGATGGATTTACACAACGCTGGCCTGTGGCCCAGGCGTGGATCTTCCGCGACACGAATCCTGTCGAAGAGTTGCAAGTCTGTTGGAAAGGACCTTTTCCTTATCCGTGCTACGGGGCTTATGAACTGGAAGATGGTTGGGGAATCACCAATGGGATGCCAGATCGGGATAAGGTGATCACCTCTTTGTGGACACGCGCACTGCTATCATTTAACCCAGATGTGTGCGACGATAACAACGCGCCGGTTCACTTTATGGGGATGGTACATCCAGACGCCAACAACGGTGGCGCGTCCGGTTATGCCAGCACCATCAGCAATCAATCCTGGGTACAGTTGCCAGCGCACATCCCCAATCCAGCTCCGCCTGGCCCATTCACCGTGCGCGCGGGCAGTGTCATGGCCCAGGAATTGGCCCACAACGATGGGCGCAAACATGTGAACTGTGGCAATCCCGACAACATCGATTCTGGCTATCCCTATCCGCCCTGCCAGATTGCCGATGTCGGCCCTGCCAGCTACTACGGTTTCGATGTACGCACCCAGACACCGATACGTCCCAATGGGGCCGCGGATTTTATGTCCTACGGCGGCAACACCTGGGTGAGCGATTATACCTGGCGTGCATTGTTCAACGCTTTTGCCACAACCCAAAGCGCCAACACCCCAGTACCCCAGGCTGGGAATGTGGTCTTTGCCACCGGCTATATTGATATGGCGATCCAGCAAGGGCAATTGAACTATCTGCTTGAATTGCCCGCTGCCAGCTTGCCCCCCCAAACCCTGGCCCAGAAGCTGGCCCAATCAGATCCCCAGGCAGCTGCGCCCCAGGTTGTTTACAAGTTGCGCCTGCTCAATGAGTCTGGCGTTGTTCTGCAGGAAGAGCTAATTACACTACTGCCATTGGATGACCATTCCGAGGGCAGCGATCCGGCCCTCTTCTCGACCACCTTCGCTCCACCGGCTGGGCAGGTCGCCAAAGTGCAACTCCTGGCCGATGCAAAGGTGATCAGCACGCTCATCACTGGTCTCGGAAAGCCGGTGGTCAAGCTACAAAAGCCCGCTTCTGGAGCTACGATTGACGCCAATCTTGTAATTGAATGGACAGCCAGCGACCCAGACCCGGATGACCGTTTGCTCTTCACCGTCCAATACAGCTACGACAATGGCGGCCATTGGCACACACTCATCACCGACTTTCCCGGATCGTCCACGGGAAACAATCGCCTATCCCTGGCTGATCTTGGCTCATTGCACAGTAGCAACGGCCAAGCAGCCATCATTCGTGTCATCGGCAGCGATGGCTATCACACAGCCATAGGGACATCGGCCAAGTTTTCTGTGCCCAATCGCAAACCGGATGCCTACATCATTTCTCCTGTCAAGAATCAGAGCTTTGCTGCCGGTCTGCCTGTCTCTCTGCGGGGTGGAGCTACCGACGTTGAAGATGGAGGTTTGAGTGATGCATCTTTGGCCTGGACGGTTGACGGCTCGGCAGTAGGCAGCGGCGAAGATATAACAATCGATGGGCTGGCACCTGGCAACCACAATGCCCAACTGACAGCAACCGATTCGGCCAACGCCTCATCGTCGGTGACGGCTAGCTTCAAAGTAGCAACTTTGGGTATCCCCCAGGCCGCCACGCCCCAACTCAACGGATTCTGCGACGACGACGCCTACACCGGCGGGGTTGCCTTGCCGCTGGCCCCTTACAGCCAGGACAAACAGGCGCGGGTTGTGCTGCTGCGCACCGATAGCCAGTTGTGGGCCTGTTTCAGTGGCCTGCAAAAGGCGAGCGGTGGTCCCGGCAGTTTTGTTGGGCTGCGAGTGGATGTGAACAACAGCAAAGATGCATTGGCCCAGGCCGATGACTACGGCTTCTTTGTCGGTGAGAACGGGGATGTAATCAGTGTAGCGGGGGATGGTGGCGGTGGCTTTGCAGGCACCGGGCCGGGTGGGTTGCAAGCCCAGGTGAGCAGCAGTGGCAGCAATTGGAACGCAGAACTGCGGATCGATGCCGCGGTGGTTGGCGGGCTGGATCATCTGCTGCGATTGGCGTTGGGCCACTACTCGCTGGCCGCCCAGGACGACGAGTACACGTGGCCTTTTGCATCCGTCGCCAACCAACCATCCTCCTGGGGGCTGACCGGGCTGGGCGCAGTGCCCGTTCTGGATGCGCTGGAGATGTACACGGCCACAGTCAATAGCCCGGCCTTTGCTCTGCGGATCGAGGGGAGAAATTTTGTCAGCGGAACGGTGGCCCTGTGGAATGGCAGCGCTCTGGTGACTGATGTGGGGGATAGCGAGCACATGACAGCCACGGTGGGTGCTGGCCGAACGGCGAATGCAGGCAGCGTTACAATCACAACCCGTTTGCCCGCACCCAGTGCATTCACATCCAATCCGCTCTCTTTTGCGGTGTTGGCCTTGCCGCCCAACATCAGCACTATCACGCCGCCCAATACCCCTGCGGGCAATCATTCGCTTATTCTGACCATCACTGGCGGCAATTTCAGCACAGATGCCCAGGTACTTTGGGATGGTGTCGCCTTGCCCACAACATTTGTCGACGCAGGCAAACTGACGGCCCAAGTGGCTGCGTCTCTGCTGTTGGAGGGCAAGACGGTGGGGTTGGCCGTGCGCAACCAGACGCCCCAAGAGGGAGTCTCGCACTCGGAAGAGTTTGTTGTGACGCCCCAATTTGTGATTTTCTTGCCAACGACAAAGCGATAGTATTCATTTCACCAGAGGAGTGGAGCAAGCCCATGCAACAGAACGAACAGTCAAGCGAGTTGGCCGCGATCATGCGGGTGATTGCCGCAGAGTCGGTGGCCTTTTGGGAGAAAGATTTCGATGGCTGGGCGGACTGCTGGGTACACTCTTCCCGGGCGCGCATTATGGGGTGGTGGGCGCGGGGCGGTGTTACGGTCGTGGAGGGGTGGGACGCTGTCAGCTCGCAAATGAAAGGGCTGATGGCAGCCAATCCAGAATCGAACCCAACCGCAGCCCAGGTGCGCCGGGAGAATGTCAATTGCTCCATTGGGCAGGATATGGCGTGGCTGACTTTTGATCAATACGGGGCGGATACGGGCGACGTGGCAATGGATATGCCGGGGCTAAGCCGGGAAACACGTATTCTGGAAAAGCAGGATGGTGTGTGGAAGATTGTCTATGTCTGTTGGCTTTTGGTGGATGGAGCTGCCAGCAACCAGTAGGTTCAACATAAAAGCGTCGGGCGATTCTTCATTCGCCCGACGCTTTTATACTGTTAACATTGTTGTACTGTGATCGTTAGTTCTGTACCGTGACCGTGACACTGCATGGTGGCGGATAGTTGCCCGTCTGGTCCACCACGATCAGGCGGATGGTGTAGACCCCGTTGGGCACGCCTGGGCTGTTGAAACGGCCCAATACCCCGCCGGTAATCTGGGTTGCCGTGCCGTCGAAGTAGACAAAACCACCTTCGGCGTTGGCTCCTGGTGCAAACTCCAATTTATAAAAATCAAACTGTTCGTGGGTGGCGCTGCCAACTACCGGGACCAATCCACTCACCACTTGATTGACACCGGGCAGCGAGATGAGCGAACGACCATCCGGGCACGCTGGCGATTGGATCACTGGCTCTGGTGTGGCGGTTGGTTCTTCGACCACAATCTCCGGTTCCGGGGTAGGCAAGGGTACCGGTGTGTCTGTCGGCAGAGGAACAGGCGTCTCGGTGGGGGTAGGTGGGGGCGGCACAGGTGTGTCTGTCGGTAAGGGGACAGGCGTAGGCGGCACAGATGTGGGAGTCGCTGGGAGAGTCGCTGTTGGTGTCGGTGCAACGCCAATACCCCCATTGGTTGTGGGCGATACGTCTTGGCCATCGCTGTTCTCTACGCCGCCGGTTCCGCCGGCCACCTGGCCTGCCTCGGCGGCGGGTGTCTCTGTAGAAGTGGTCCCCTCACCACTCAACGCGGGAAGAATGGTCGAAGCGCGCTCTTGCAGACTGTCTAGCAAGACACCCATCTGCCCACCGATCTGGCGTAATCCCCAAAAAAGCACAACAATAATCCCAATGACAACCAGTGTTGTGGCGATAGGTGCAAACCAATCCCGGCCAGCCGCGACATATTCGCTCAACACATCGCCGATCTGCGCTGGTTCCAAATCAACATCTTTTGGCCGGTAGTCTACCTCGCGCACAGGTGGCAGG
>JAHEML010000205.1 GCA_024643705.1 Caldilineaceae bacterium
GCAAAATCTCGTCTTCGCCGTTGGCGAGGGAGATACCCGTATAGACGTATCCCGCCACAACGCCCCCATTTTCAGCCAGCACCCCGTTGCGGGCCAGGACAACGTATCCACCCGCGGGTACAATCAGGTCGGCAGCGATGGTGTGGCTGTCGCTACCCAGGTCGGCCAGTGTCCAGCCGTTCAGGTTGATGCTGTCCGGCCCAGCATTGTAGAGTTCGATCCACTCGCCGTTGGCGTCGGTGACCGCAGACGGGTCGGCCATGAATTCGGAAATGTAGACGCTGGCATTAGGCAGGGGCGTCGGTGTCGGCGTCGGTGTCGCCGACGCTGTTTCTGTGGCTGTCGGGGTGGATGTTTCTATAGGTGTTGGGGTGTCTGACGGGATTGGCGTCTCTGTTGGAGTCTCTGTGGGCGTTATGGTCGGCGTTTCTGTAGGCGTTGGTGTCGCCGACGCTGTCTCTGTCTCTGTCGCTGTCGGGGTGGATGTTTCTATAGGTGTTGGGGTGTCTGACGGGATTGGCGTCTCTGTTGGGGTCTCTGTAGCTGTTTCCGTGGGTGTCGGTGTCTCTGGCTGGGGGCAGAGATGGGTTGTGGCGCTGGTACGCGGCGATGGAGATTCGGCAGCGAAGTCGACGCTGTTGTTGTCCGTATCCGAACAGCCATCATCAAGCCGCTTGGCCGCAGTGGTATTGCCCAGGCCAGGTGCAGGCGCCCCTTCGTATTCGCTGGCTGCACTGCCATAGCCGATTTTGTCGATTTCGGAAGCAGTATTCGAGAGCAAACGCACCTTACCCGCGGTTGCGCTCATGATGACACCGCCCTCAATATCGGCTGTGGGCAGGGGGATCCCACTTCCGTTGCCAGCGGCCTGCCGAATCAACAAGTAGCTGTTAGGTTGGATCGTCATCCCATCGAGGGCGGTTGGTTGCCAGGTCGAACCTGCCGCCGACGCATAGTCAACAGTCCAACCGTCCAGATTGATGGGGCTGCTGCTTGCATTGAACAACTCGATAAAGTCGTTCTGATAGGGCGCGCCACTGTTGCCACCACCGCCATAGACCTGGCTGATGCGCACCGATGGCGACCCGACCGCATGAAGAGGGTAGGGCAGATTGGAAAATACGATTGAAGCGAAGAACGCAAGCAAAAAGGGTAAGCGAAACAACGCCCGTTTGCGACGCGCAGGACCATTCTGTCTCATCATGCGGAGACCCAATTTGTGTTTGGATAGGTTGTTTTGGGTTTGAGGATTTGCCGACGATTCTATCCGGAGTGGCTCGATAGGAGTCGACAGGTCACACAATGGTAGCATACCGCCAGATGACGGGGATGTCAATGGCAATTTCTACGTAATTTCGCTGATTTTTTCGCCCAAAAGCTACTTTCGGGGCTTTTTGCTGCGATCAAAACGTTGCCCAAACCAGAACCGTAAAAAGAGAGGGCGCAATTGTTGCCAGTTTGTCTCTAATTCAGGTTCGTGGCCGGTGAGCGAAATGGAGGTGCCAGGGGCAAAGCGGTATTGCACATAAATTTCGGTGATGCGTTGGATGAAAGGCGCGCCAACCGGCAACTCTTTGGCAAGAATCGCCGAACGTTCGTAAGGGGTCAGCCCTGTTTGGGTAGCCAGACCAAGGCGCTGTGCCCAGTCCAACAGGCGACTATAGAAGAGGCTCGGTGGCTCGATGACAAAACCATCGGGACCCTGCCAGACGCGCCGACGCAGCAGCCACCAGCCCCCGGCCAGGGCAGCGATGATCAGCAAGACCGTGGCAACAATCCATTGAGTGCTGGGCCGAAACCCTGTGTCGGTGGGGAATTCACCGGCAAATTCGGGGGGCATATCTTCAAAGGGATCAGTCCCTGGATCGAACAGGGTGTCATTCAGATCGGGATCTACCTCGTCCGGTGCGCCGGGGATGCTGCTTGGTTCGGGCAGGTCGGCACCAGAGGGACGTTCTAATGGACTTTCACCCGCGGTTGGCTCAAATTCGATCCAGCCATAGCCGGGGAAATAGACTTCCACCCAGGTGTGGGCGTCCCGCTCGGTGATCACGTAGATGCCTGTCTCTTCGTCGAGCGCGCCCTCGGCATAGCCGCTGACTGTGCGCGCCGGTATTCCCTGGCTGCGCAACATGGTTGCCATGGCCGAAGCATAATAGTCGCAGTAGCCCCGCTGGACTTCGAATAGAAAGTATTCCAGCGGGTCCTGATCCCTGGCTGGGCCTTCGATGGCTTCGTCGTATTCGTAGCCACGCAGCAGCCGTTCAACCTGCTTCACTTGATCGTAGACAGTTGCAGGTCGATCAACGGCTGATTCGCCAATCGAGTCTTCGGCCAGAGCAGCAATGCGGGGCGAGAAATCGTCGGGCAATTGCAGATAGCGTCGGGTAATTTCCAGGGGATAGTCGACGGATGCTTCGCGCAGGGCACGCTCAGTGATATCTGTCAGATTGCTGACAACAGTGTAACTGTCACCCACGGCCAGTGTGGAGCGTGACCGAATATAGGTCATCTCGGTTTGAGCGCTTGCACTGGCCCCGGTTTCGCCATCGCTGCTGAGCACGGGCATAAATGAGCCAACAATAGGAATAGAACTGCGCAGGACATCGGGTGCCGCCAGGAGAACGCCACCGGTGGACGAAAGAAGCGTAACCGTTTGGGTGAGAGGTTTACGCAGGCTCCAGCCGATGACAGGAACCTCTTCGTCCGCATCGAAGTTTGTCTCGATTTCCGAGCTGTTCAGCCATTGACGCCCGGTGAAGGTGTCGAAGGTGACTGCGCGCCAATAGCGCCCTTTTGTCGTCTGCACCTGAAAGACGGCCCGATCGGACACATTGCGGGCGCCACCCAGGGAGAGAGAGCGGGTGAAACCGGTGGCAACCTGCCGTTCTTGTCGGTTCAGCCCCTCGTACAATCGATTAAATTCCTGGGTTGTCTGCTCCCAGCGCTGATTGACAGGGGCCAGAAGGCGGTGAAACCAGGCATTGCGCCCCAGGTTGGGTGCAACAAATGCAATGGCGATGATGATCAGGGTGTAGAGAATACCCGTGCGCATGAAGTCGAAGCTGATGTCTTGGCTGAACGTGATGCGAAAAGCCCGCCAACGTTGGCGATTGGTGACCAGGTTGGCCCAGGCCAGCAGCAGCATGGCTACAATGCAAAAGGCAACCAGGAAACCCGTGACCGGGTTGGGTGCGTAGTAGGTGTTCACCAGCAGGGCGACGGCCACCATCACCACGCCACGCCAGACATGCCCATGACGAAAGACCATCCACGATCCAAGATAAGAAAGCCACCACATGAGAAAGCTGATTTCCAGCACGAAAATATAGTTGTCGTTGCTGGCATTGTTACTCAGCGCGGCCTGCACCCACTCCAGCCAACGCTCCAGCAAAAAGTAGGCCCTGGCCTGAAGCTCCGGCACGCCATGATCGATAAAGACCCCCACCTGGCGCTCGTGGCCCACAATACCGGTCATCAGATAGAAGACCCAGGCAAGCCCGGTTGCCAGGCTGTGGGATAGCATAAAAAAGCCATCAAAGCGGCTGTATGCCATCAGCGTTCCCATCACCAGCCCGCCCAGAATAACAGGGACAAGCAGCCCCATATCCGACACCCAGCGAGCCGCGTCCAGCGAGACGGCCAAAATGAGGAAAAGCAGGCCAAGCAAAATAAAGGTGAGGACGCGCCCCTCTTGGAAGAAGATTTGGCCGTCCGTTTCCCGACCCCTCTGCGGCGAGATCAACACATTGCTGCCTATGGTCGAAAGGCTGCCTTGTTGGTCAGAACGAGTCTGCGCGCCGGCCGCGCCCACCCCAACGGTGGCAACTGGTTGGTACATCTGCTCTGTTGGTCGTCGTCT
This sequence comes from Caldilineaceae bacterium, assembly GCA_024643705.1. GTDB lineage: Bacteria > Chloroflexota > Anaerolineae > Caldilineales > Caldilineaceae > JACQGT01. The sequence continues at coordinate 3,863 of JAHEML010000205.1, forward strand.
GCGAATCTGATTCATGGGAAGATTATAATAGCAACCAGAGGATTCCTGCCAACGCAAAGACCCCAGCCATCACAACAAAAATCGCCAGCAGAAGCCGCAGCGCGCCAACTTGTTGGGAAAAATAGCTCATTGGTTGCGGCGTATCGGTGAGTTGGACACTCCAGAGAGTGCTGCCGTCGGACTCTGGCTGATTGGAGGATGCCAGGGTGATCTGAACCCGGCTGTTGCGGACAAGCCGCTGCCACTGTGTCCCCTCTTGCCCGAAGGTGATGGCGCGCAATTGGTCGTGGATGCGCTGCTGGGTATCATCCGATACAGCCTCCACCAGCCCGTCGCGTTCCAGGCTGGCCCCAATTCCCAGCCATTGGTCGGCCACTGGGCGCAGATCAACGGCATAGTTCAGGGTTGTTCGCTGCCAGATCAGATGGGAGGATCTCTCTGTTTCGCTATCGGCGTTGGCGAGCAGGGTACGCAAAAGCGCCCAATGGGTGATCTGCGGTGTGGCCTGGAGAAGAGCCAATCGCTCGCTTGCCGAAAGACCGTCAATCGTGATGACGGCCTGGGTTCCATCGAATTGAACTTCAGCCATGCCCTGATCTATCTCCACGGCAGCCCATGCCAGGGCAAGTTGATCAACCAGCTTTTTGGCTTCTTCTGCCCTGCCCTCAATCACCGACGATGTACCGGTCAGAGTCACTGCATCTGGATGAAGGGTCAGGTCAAATTCCCAGCGGGCGAAGAGGGCTTGGCGTTCGGGGGCGGGTTGTAGATCAGCGGTGGCAAAGGTATCACCAGCCAATGCCATCGCCGCCTCTTGGTTCCCCTGATCCAACAGTTGCAGGGATTGTTCCAGCAGAATAAGCTGTCGTTCTTCTTCCACCTGCCCCCGATCAACGGACCTATCTGGCAGACCGAGCAAACGGTCGATGAGCGCGATGGCTGTGGGCCAATCTTTGCGCTGCTCGGCTTTGCGCGCCTGCACCCGCAAACCATCGGCCAACCAACCGGATATTTCGTCCCGTTGGGCTGTGGCTGTGGCTGGCAACCCGGCCAGAGTGGTTTCGGCCTCGTCAATCATCAACCCCACGTAGTTATAGTCGATCTGCCCATCTGCCCCGATGCTGCGGCTACGGTAGAGAGCAGCCAAAGCGTGATGCAAGGGTGCGGCGTCGGGGGGTGGCAGGCCAGTTTTCTGAACAAAGAGTAGACCGTCGGAATAGGTAGCCAACGCTTGGGCATAAAAGCGCTCCCGATCGATCTCGTGCAACTTCGTTTCGTCCCCAGCTTCCTGGCTGATCTCTTCGCCTGCTGTGTCGAAGAGCCGATGATAGAGATCGCCCAGAGCCACAAATTCTGCGGTGGATGGTTGCTGTCGAATTGTCTGCAAACGGTTCTGTATCTCTTGCCAAAGGGCCGGATGCACCACTTGCCAGCGCAGGGGTTGCCGGGGGAAGGGGTCTTCGCTAAGCCACTGGAGGCGTCTGCCGTTGTATGTCCACCCGGCTGGATCGGCGACCAGCCAGTTGTCTGGCGAGAGCGCGCCAGCGCCGGAATTTGCCAGGTTGAGGGTGATGCGCCAGCTCCCAAGACGGCCCGGCCAGGCTGTCAGTGCATTTGCCGGGTAGACAAAGGCGGGCAGACCATCACCCGTGAAGTCACCCGTAAAGTCACCCGTGAAGTCAGTGGCAAAGATGATGGTGTAGCGCAGGGTAAGGGTGTGGCGTTCGTCGGGGGCCAGAGAGAGTTGGGTTGTCTGTTGTAGCCCGTTGCCTGTGGGTTGCAAAGGCAGTAGCTCTCCACTGGATTCCAGGGAAATCGCTTGGGGCAGGCGCAGGGAAAGCGGGTCGACACCGGGTGGGTTGTTGATCTGCAACAGCAGTGTGTTGCTATCGGTTAGGCTTGGATTATGGAAGCGATAGTTAGCCCCAATGGTCAAACGCAGCGAGCCATCCCCGTCGATCGACACATCCACATCGACTGTGTGGGTGAGTAACTCTACAGTGGTCTCGCCCAGGGGCAATAGCAACAAATTGGTTTCGGCCAAACGCTGGTTTTGCGGGTTGGACAAGGCGATTAGGCGTGCTTGAGGGAGCAATGTGAATAGAATCAGCCCAGAAGCAATCAGCCAGACAGCAAATAGCCAGGCTGGCCCCTTTCCTACACCATTTAACCCAAAGGATTGAGCTTGGAGAATTGCATTTCTCATGTGCATCTGGTATTGTGGCATGAAGTAGGATGTCCGCATTTTTGCAGACATCATTTTTGCTGGCAACGACGATGATAGTAACCGCTTGGAAGAAACGTGTTCAGAGTAACGAGAATGCAAAAGCTGATGTTCCGGTTCGGGTGGGTGGTTGTGCAACGTTTGTCCCGATCCTTGGGGGAGGGCCTGTCAGTCTTATGATCAGGTTGTTGATGAAGTGGGATATTAAGACAGGTCGCGAGCAGCCCTATTTTGAATTTGTCATGCGGGAGTTTGCGCCGGGCCTGATGCAATTGGGCATCGAACCCGCCGAGGTTTGGTATACCATCTATGGCGACGGTCCGCAAATGTTAACTATCGGTGAAGTTGGTAATCTTGAAAAGCTGCAAGTGATTCTGCAAGGCAGCAATTGGCGCAAATTGCACGCCAAGTTGTTATTGTATGTCACTCATTATAGCCATACAATTGTCGAACAGAATAACCGCACATTTCAGCTATAGAGCGTATGCCAGAACGACTACGTTATTGAACCAGCCACCGAGTAAAGAAGAGTTGTACACCAAGGAATACGCTGATGCGTGTTCCTTTTTGTTTATCTTGACAGCATCCACATTGGTTTTCCCATCAGCTTTCAACCCGGTAGACCAAAAACGGGTTGCTGTGTAATGGGAAATGAAAGAGCTATGCGGGAAGCTAATATTGGACGCAGATTCACACAGATCGACTCGGATTTCATTGTATTATCCATACGTCATGAGCGATCATACGTCAAGAGCGATCAGTCGCCAGCCAGGGCTTCTCAAAAGTCAAAGCG
>JAHEML010000206.1 GCA_024643705.1 Caldilineaceae bacterium
CAACCGTCTCCATCTGCTCTGGTGTGTTGCTGCGCCCTAGGGTCAGGCGCAGGCCGCCATAGAGATCGGCTGGGGAGACGCCCATGGCTTCCAGCACATGGCTGGGCCGCTGGGATGCGTTGGAGCAGGCACTGCCGCTGCTGGCCCCGATGCCCGCCATGTCCAGCCCAATCAGCACACCTTCGGCTTCCAGCCCTTCCAGCACAAAGCTGGCGTGGTTGGGCAGACGGTGATCGGGCGAACCGGTGAGCCGCGCGCCTTCCACGTTTGCCAGAATACCGCCGATCAGCCTGTCCCGCAGAAGTTGCAGACGGGCCATCTCGTTTTCCCGCTCGCTTTCGGCCAGTTCCAGGGCGGCGGCCAGCCCCACAATCGACGGTACATTCTCAGTGGCGGCCCGACGTCCCCCTTCCTGGCTGCCCCCGGTGATTGTCGGCTGATAAGGTGTGCCCTGGCGCAGATAAAGCACGCCCGCGCCCTTTGGCCCATAAAATTTGTGAGCGCTCAGGCTCAGGGCATCCACGCTCAGCGTATTGACATTCAGGGGGAGCTTGCCCGCGGCCTGTACCGCGTCTGTGTGCAAGGGAACACCCGCGGCGTGGCAGGCCGCGGCGATTTGGGCGATGGGCTGGATTGTGCCGACTTCGTTGTTGGCGTAGAGAACACTGACCACGGCCACATCTTCATCCAAATCTTCATCCAAAATAGTTGCGACATCTTGGGGGTTCACCGTCCCTTGGTCGTCCACGGGCAGCAGGGCGAGGTCGAAGCCGTAGTTGTCCCGCAGGTCTTCGGCGGTGCGCTGGATAGCCGCGTGTTCGGTTGGGCTGACAACGATGCGGTTGGCCCCGGTCTGCTTGCGCCGAGCCAGGGCAATCCCCCGCAATGCAGCGTTGTCGCTTTCGGTGCCGCTGGCGGTGAAGATGATTTCTGTCGGCTTTGCGCCCAGAATCCCTGCTACCGTGCGCCGAGCAGCGTCCAGCCCTGCGTGGCTACGTCGCCCGGCCCAGTGGATGCTGGATGGGTTGCCGTAGAATTCGGCAAAGTAGGGCTGCATTGCGGCCAGGGCCTCGTCGCGCAAGGGCGTGGTGGCCGAGTGGTCCAGATAGATGGCGGGGCGGTTGCGGGACACGGGGCTGTCCTTGCAGAACGGTTGGGTTACGGATGGGGGTATTATATCATACACGGTTTTGATGAAGGGGTAGGCTGGTTGTGTAGTGGCGACAGCTTGGTTCTGCCTTTTCCATTGAAAACCAACGTGCTTACAGCTTGACATCCCCTCCACCTTTCATGGCGTTTGTGGAGAGGCAACAAACCTTTCGTTTTTTTTTTCTACTTGACAATTAGTTAAATTTGTACGATAATTTCTATGTACATAATCCTCTTCCTTCAACCGATCCGACCGGCGGTTGTGCCCTTCGTTTTATCATATCAAAAGACAACCGAATTCGTGGACTGGATGTGCTGGCTGTCTGTGTGGCTTTTGCTATGGACGTTGTATTCCTGTGCTGGCGATACTGAACCAAGGGAGACGGCGATGAAATCGATTGTGTTTGTTGTGCTTGCAATGAATCTCTTACTACTAGCAGGGTGTCAACCACCCCCATTTCTGAGTCCGAGCAGTATACGAGACATGCCTACCTGTGAAGAATTGGCTCAGAACGAGACAACTGAACATAGCCTATCCTGGACGAGCTTGGCTCGCGGGCATGCATCAGGCTTTACCTATCAGCGCGCAGAGCCTGGTCTGGTTATCATCGGTGCTCCTGATGAGATTGCGCAGATCAGCCTCTATCCCCGAGAGGGAGCAACCGAGACTCTAAGCAAAGTCAACTTTGACACGCAGATTGTTATGATTGCCTTCTCAGGCATTGAAAGCAGTGGTGGCCTGACCTTTTGTCTATCGGCTGTTGATTTTCAGAATGGAATTCTGACTCTGCATTCGAACCTGATCATCTATCCTGCAGCTGCTTCTGCTGCTCAGAGTTCTTATTATCACATGATCGAGATTTCCCGGGATGAATTACCGAAGGGCGATCTCGCGATTCAGCTTATGAAGACGATTTACCTCTCTTACGGACCTGTTTTGAAGGAGGAACAGGGTGTCGTCGCTACCACATCCACAGTTTTGCCATAGCCGCATAGGAGGAAAGCAATGAAACATCCCATGACTTCTCACCCACTGTTCTGGCTAGGCATCGGGATTCTGGCGGTGGGTTTGCTTGCAGGTCTGTCCTTCATCTTCCGTTCTGTGCCAGAAGGGATGCAGAGCGGGCAGGCGATTGTTTCGTCGCCGATTGAGACGCCGGCTACTGCGGAAATTCCATGGCCTGTCATAGGCGCCGATATCACTGTGTTACCTGCAATTGGTCCCGATGGTAAACCGTTACCTCCGCCCCCGACGTTTACTCCATTCCCCACCCCTACACCTCGCCCCACGCCCACTCGACGCCCGGGCCCGACAGTGACTCCATTTCCCACCCGTGCGCCTGCTTCGAATGCAGCAGGGGGAATCTATTATCTGGCTTACGAAGCTGCCCAAGAAGAAAATACCCTGGGCAAGAGCCTCCTCTTTCAACTCTCTCTCGGTGTGCAAGCAGAGAAACTAACCGAGAGTGTCCGGGTGCCGATTTCCCAGCCAGAAGTTTTTGGCGCTTTTGCACCTTCTCCTGATGGACGTTATTTGTTGCTGCTTCAGCGATCCATGCCAGGTGGTACTCCGCATATCATTGACCGAGAGACAAATGCTCATTGGTCTCTGGCCCCGGAGGGAGAACACGAATCGGGCCTCTTCTTTGGTTGGCATCCCAATAGCCGACAGATTCTATTCTGGAATGACAGAGATCAACTGCTGGTGATAGATGTGGAATCACGCGAACGGACGATTCTTGGTTTTATGATTGGGCCGGTGCAAGGTGCGGCTTTTTCGCCTGACGGACAAAACATAGCCTACTCCAGTTACCTGAAAATCAGTGAAAATCAAGCACGTGAAGCTCTTTGGACGACCAGTATAGCTGGAAGTGATGCCCATTCTTTGTTTACATTTGACGCTGCGTCATATGTATTCAATTGGTCACCCGACAGTCGATATATTCTGTATATGGGTGGGCCTGGTGTTGGCCGTACAGAGGAACCGTTTGAAGAATATGCCACTCAAGGCCCGTTGTGGCTTGTTGAACCAGATGGTGAGAATCCCAGTCCCCTGGCAGGGTCATTCATAGGTGGCTCGGGCTATGAGCCAGCCTGGTCGCCAGATAGCCAGTGGATCACCTTTACTGGGTTGGATGAGGGTCGGGAATATGGATGTTTTTCTCCTGACAAGAGTAAAAAAATCGACTGGCCCACCTGTGAATTTGTGGGCACTGGGGTTTACATTGAGAACGTACAGAGCGGAGAGCTTCGTCGGCTTGCTTCGGGAATCAGACCTGTGTGGTCGCCAGATGGGAAGTGGGTGGCATTTCTGTCGAATGTGGGCGGTGCTTCGGATATCTGGGTTGTCCAAACCGATGGATCGAATTTGCATCAGGTCACAACAGACGGGTTGATGAAAACGGAGATAATCTGGATGTTTCGAGAGGAGTCAAAACATTGAATGCTCTGAGGACTCAAATCCACCGGTTGATTTTGCTTGTGCTGGCCCTGTTTCTAACCGCAGTATTCATCGGCGGGTCACAAAACAGAGCTTTTGCGCAGACCCAGCCTTTTCTGGTATCTCCCTATTATGGGCTCGAAACTGTAACCGGTCCCTGGTCCGCTCCTCATGGAGGCATTGACTTTGGTATGTCCTACGAGAAGGTTTTGGCAGCGGACGACGGAAACGTCAGCTATGTGGCTTGGTACAATAATAACAATTGGTGTCATCAAAACCCGGATAATGCGTCTTGTGGATATGGCCTTCATGTGTATGTACAACATAGCAATGGCTATGTTACCAGATATGCCCATTTAAGCACGACTGCCTTTGGATTAGGTACCTCTAACATTCCTGTGTCCGGCGGACAAATCATCGGTACAAGTGGCAACACGGGATGGAGCACCGGCCCTCATCTGCATTTTGAGGTGAGGAACTCGAGTGGTGTCTCTGTAGACCCTTCGAATCTTTGGAAAGACGGCCAATTTGCCAACCCCAGCCGCCCGATACCAGCCCCGCCCAACAGTGGCGAAATAGTGGTGGACGATACACTCATCAACATTGGTCCCTTTTCGAAAGGCAGTGGGGGAGAATTCAATAATCCCTGCCATAACAATTGCGGTGGATGGAGTTCAGCCACTACGGGATATGGCAATGATCGCTTCTACACGCCCGCCGATGGTGGAAGTGCGATCAATCAGTGGGTCAAATGGCAAGCCACTAATTTGCCCTCCGATAATGGCATGTACGAAGTCTTCGTTTACATTCCTGACAACAATGCCACAAGCTGGCAAGCCCCCTACAAAATTGTCCATGCCGATGGAACGTCAACAGCCGTTGTTGATCAGTACGGGCTTTACAATCAGTGGGTCAGTATTGGCACATACCGCATGAATGCAAGCAGCTATGTCTCCACCCACGATGCAACAGGGGAGGTAGTGAATCAGCACTGTAATCCTGGTTGGTGTCAACTGGGTGTGGATGCCATCAAGTTTGTACGCCACGCCACCTATGTACCTGATGTGCGATTTGAAAATTATTGGATTTCTGCCATTACCGTGCGCAACAACGGTGGCGGCACCAGCAAAGTCAATCTGAACTTTTTCAAAGGCGACGGCACAGCTATGTCTGGTTGCCACAGTGCCCCATCGTTAGGTGCTCACCAATCGGCATCTTTTCTTTGTCTCGACCCCAATGTGACATCCGCTATCGTAGATGGAAGTCAGGACTTGTCAGTCTCTGTCATCACCCGCCGCTATGACCGGGCCTACGGTGGCAGCGGGGTAAACCCAGGCACAGTGGGCGACCCGGCGGTGGAGCACGCGGCCACCACCCTCTACGCGCCGGCCCTCTACCGGGACGCCTGGGGCTACAACTCCACCCTCTTCGTCCAGAACACAGGCAGCGCCACCGCCAGCGGAACAATCAATCTGACAGGGCGGTCAGGGTATAACAACTATACCTGTACGGTCAACAACATCGCTCCTGGCGGGCGCAGTGCCATGACGCCGGGCGGTTGTGGTGCGCCCAGCCCGTGGATTGGTTCCGCCACCATTGTCTCCACCAACGGTCAACCCCTGGCCGCCCAGGTGTTGGGCGAGAACACCAGTGTTGCCGACGCCCGCAGTTTCGTAGCCACGGCCACGGGTCAGACAACCCTCTACCTGCCCTCGGCCTACAAAAATATTTGGAATACCAACAGTGGTGTGGTGGTACAGAACATGGGCGGGAGCAGCACTTCGGTGACACTGACCTTCTATGACCGCAGCACAGGCAACGAGACCACCAGCTACAATTTGGGGTCACTGGCCCCCGGACAGGCCAACGGGTTGTGGTTGCCCAGCTTGGGGGCACTGGGCAGTAGCTGGGTAGGCAGCATCAAGGTGACAGGCAGCCAGCCCTTGGCTGCGATTGCCCAGGTGCAAGATGCCAACGACATCTACGAATACACGGCGGCTACTGGCACAACGGGTTCCACCGTTCTGCTGCCCCGGGCTGCCCGCTACGATGGCAGCAAGACTACCGGTTTCATCGTCCTCAATCCCGGCGGCAGTTCAGTGACGGTTCAACGCACCTACTACAACACAGATGGCTCTGTTAAGTGGACTGGGCCAAGCATAAACCTCCCGGCCCGCGGCTCAGCGGGCTATCACCAGAGCAGTGAAAGCGCTCTGGGTTCTGGCTGGACAGGCTCGATTGTGCTGCAAGCCAATGGCCCCATCGTGGCTGTGATGCGGGAGGACGATACCAGTGCTCACTCTGCTGCTTCCTACAACGGGCTGGTTCGTTAGTAGAATGGTTGAACCCAATCTTTCCGATGCAAGCGACACGCTGCAACTTCTCCCTTCAGAGAGGCCGGACCATATCGTCCGGCCTCTCCGATCTTCCTGGCCCCCCATCGTTGTCAATTTTCCTCCGTCTGGGCTATAGTAAGCGATTAGAAGTTCGACTTTTCAAGGTCGAAGGTCTATTTGAACTTTTCAACGCAGCCAATCAACTTGACATAAACGGAGACAATCCCATGACAATGATCGAAGGAATCGTAGGCAGAGAAGTGCTGGACAGCCGGGGCAACCCGACGGTGGAAGTGGAAGTCGTTCTGGCATCTGGCGCGATGGGCCGGGCAGCCGTGCCCAGTGGCGCCAGCACCGGCGCCCACGAAGCCGTGGAACTGCGGGACGGCGACAAGAAACGCTACGGCGGCAAAGGCGTGCTCAAAGCCGTGGAAAATGTCAACGACACCCTTGCCGACGAACTGATCGGCCTGGACGCTCTGGATCAGGTTGCTATCGACGAATATCTGCTGGAACTGGACGGCACGGAAAACAAGGGCAACCTGGGGGCCAACGCCATTCTTGGCATCAGCCTGGCCGTAGCCAAAGCCGCTGCCGAAGCCGTGGGCCTGCCCCTTTACCGCTACCTGGGCGGCGTGAGTGCCCGCACCCTGCCCGTGCCCATGATGAACATCCTCAACGGCGGCAAGCACGCGGTCAACAGCACCGACTTTCAGGAATTTATGGTTATGCCCGTGGGCGCCGACAGCTTCGCCGAGGCCGTGCGCTGGGGATCGGAAATCTACCAATCGCTGAAAAAAGTGCTGCACGACATGGGCCAAAGCACCAACGTGGGCGACGAAGGAGGCTTTGCTCCCAGCCTGGGCGGCAATGCCAAAGCCGTCGAAGTGATTCTGACTGCCATCGAAAAGGCTGGCTACCGCCCTGGCGAGGATGTTTTTATCGCCCTGGACC
>JAHEML010000207.1 GCA_024643705.1 Caldilineaceae bacterium
TCGCGTTATTGATAGACGTGACCAACATCGTGCAGGGCCGACTGGATCTCTTTGTGCCAGAGAGCGGACAGATTCTCGGTGTCTTCACGGACCCTCTCTTTCCCCAGCCGGGTGAGGTTCGCATCAACCTGCCCATTCAGCCGACCGGCGCCACAGTGGATCTGGACAACGATGGCGTGGACGAGGTCGGCGTTCAGGTCTTTGTGCTGAGCGTAGCCTCCGATCTGGTCAACAATGGCTACTTGCAGCAGCTCGAACAGCAGACCGGTCTTGCGTCCTACCTGTCTGATAGCGTCAAAGGCATTATCACCGAAGGCACCTTCCTGGTCTATGCATCCGACGATGCCCAGGGCTTTCCCGCCGGTCTTGGCGAGGACGGCATCTGGTTCACTGCGGACGATCCCGCCGTCGACCTGCCTGCCGGATACACCGCCGTCACCCTGGGGGCGGATGGCAGCGTGACCCTGGATCGCTCGCCTGAGGTAACCATGAACACCATGGAAGAGGCCGCTGAGAAGTCACCGAATTTCTCCGACCAGGGGATTCTGGAGAGCTTCAACTCGTTGATCGATGTGCTCAAGCAACGCTACGGTTACACCGATCTGCGCAACTTGGACTGGGAAGGGATTCGGGCTGAGTATCTGCCCACGGTTGAGGCAGCCGATGCCGATGGAGACTTTACCGCCTACTATCTGGTGCTGAATACCATTGCGGTCTCTCTCAACGATACCCACGTCAACGCGACGACCACCGATTTCAACGCTCAAATCGCCAAGGTGAATGCTTTTTCTGAGCAGATCGCAGGAACGGTGGGCGCAGCCACATTGGCTGTCTCCGACGAGACCACCGGCCTAATCGACGACAATGTCATCGTCTTCAGTGTGGGCGAGGGCAGCCCGGCGGCTGAAGCTGGGTGGGTACCGGGCACAGAGATTATCTCCATCGACGGCGAGTCGGTGGCTGAACGTCTTCCCCAAGTGCCACTCTATTTTGGCATCGGTGCCGAGCAAGCCCGTCTGGCAACCCAGGCAAGCAGTCTGCTGAAATTCCCTGTCGGTCAGTCCGTCACCATTGGTTATCGGCTGCCAGACAGCAGCGAGATGATGACGGCCACCATGATCGCCGACAAATATGAGACTGGAGGGGTTTCTGTTGAAGATGGAGGAACGCTGCCGGTGACCTATGAACCCATTGGCGACTATGCCCTGATACGCTGGAACAATTTCATGGGCTATATTCCGACCAAGCTGGCCGTGCTGGAAGAGGCCCTGGCTATCGAAAAAGACCGGGACAGCGGTGCCGTGATCATTGACATGCGCGGCAACACCGGTGGGTGGATTGCCCTGTACGAAACTATGGCCTCCTACTTCTTCACCGCAGAAGAGCCTATGTCGACTGCTGTCTTTGATTGGTGGCGTTACGAAGAGGCAGAGGGTGGATTTGTGCGTGATATCAGTATCGACTGGCAGCTCAGCGCGCCCCGCCCAGAGCTGGCCTATACTGGGCCGGTGGTCATCATGATCGATCAGACCTGTGCCAGTGCCTGTGAATATTTCTCCCAGCACTTGCAAACGTTGGGTCGAGCCACAGTGATTGGCCAGTACCCATCCTCCGGCGCGGGTGGACCCATCGACCAGGTGGCCTTACCTGGGGGAAACACCTTCATCTTCACCAAGGGCGCCACCTACTTCGCCGGCACCAAGGAGCCAAATATCGAGGCCAAGGGTGTGACGCCGGATGTCCAGGTGCCTGTCACCTTGGAGTCCGAACAAGCCAAGCTCGAGGGCGCGGATCCCGTGCTGGACGCTGCCCTGGCCTTCCTGGAGCAGCAGGCAGCGGAGCAGGTGGTCCAGCTAGTTGGTCAACCCTTGCAGTGGTCGGCCACCCTGGCGATGGATGCAACCCAAACACCGGTCGACAACGCCGAAGCCTACCTGATTACATTCAATGAGGATGGGACGCTCAACATCAGCGCAGACTGCAACCAGGCCAACGGCAGCTATGTACTCGATGAAACTAATACACTCTCGGTTTCCGTCGAAACGACCACCATGGCCCTCTGCCCTGGCGAGTCCCGGAGTGAGGAATTCCTGAACTTGCTTGGTGCAGTCGTTGCAGTTAGCTACGACGGTGGTGGCATCACGCTGATCTCAAATCCCGAAAGCGGTCTGGTTGGACTCGTGCTTGAACCTGCCGAGGCGGCACCGTTGGATGCCTCGGCCAGCCAGACGACCGATGAGATGGGTGGATTGAGCGCTGAAGCCCTGCGCAACGCCACCTACAGCAATGAACTGTACGAAGAACCTTTCACCCTGACCGATGGGAAGTACGAGGATACAGCAAACGGACTGACCGTGGACTACGATGTTGCCCTCAACGGCGATCTCAACGGTGACGGCATGGACGATGCCATCGTCTTCCTTGTGGACAGCGGCGGCGGCACTGCGACAAATCTCATCGCCGCGGCCCAGATCAACCAGGACGGCGAACCCATGGACGCCGGGTCTGTGTGGGTGGACAGTAACATCCAGATCATCTCTGCGGCCATCGAGGACGGCCAGCTATTGCTGGAGGTCACCGTTGCCGGACCAGGGGATGCCAACTGCTGCGCCAGCTATCGCACAGAGCGCACCTTCGCCCTGCAAGATGGCGTGCTGGCCGAGGTAGGTGAACCCACAGAACTGGTACGAGTCTCCGTTGATGACATCAACGGCACAAGTTGGACCCTGGTAGAGATAAACGGCGAAGCACCGGTCGAGACCGAAGCACCGGTCACCCTCTCCTTCGAAGAGGGTCGCCTGGCCGGTTTTGGCGGCTGCAACAACTTCAATGGTGATTTCACCCTGGGTGAGGACAACCCCTTCGTCATAACGATTGGGGCGATTGTCGCCACGCGGAAGGCTTGTCCGGAACCGATCCTGGACCAGGAAATGACCTATTTGGCCGCCTTGGGCAATGCCAGCCTATGGGGATACAAGATGGGCACGCTGGCAATCACCTATTCCGAAGAGGGCGATCTTCGCAAAACCCTCTACTTCGAGCCAGCCAAATTGGAAGATGCCGAGATGGTGGACAGTGGCATGACGGACGATACGGCCGAGCCATCACTCGTCGGCCAGACCTGGCAGTGGGTCTCCTTCACCAGCCCGGTGGATCAGATGGAGATCGACATGCCCGAGCTTTACCAAGTCACATTTCAGGACGATGGAACCATCAGCGTGAAGGCAGACTGCAACCAGGCCAGCCTTGGTTACAGCGATGAAGGGGGCAGCCTGACTGTGCAGTCCGGCCCCATGACCCTGGCCCTGTGCGGGCCAGACTCCCTTGGTGAGCAATTTGTGACTTACCTGAGCAGTGCAGCTATCTACTTCTTCCAGGATGGCGGTCTTTTCATCGACCTCTTCGCTGACGGCGGTACGTTGGCGTTCCAGCCTGCGGCAGAATAATGATTGAACCCGAGATAAGACGTTCCACGGGGGGCGTCTTATCTCGTCTATCTATTACTTATTTTTCATCGAAACCGCCTGTTATTCAGGCTCGTGTCGGCTATGCTGGCAAAGGAGAAATATTATGGGAGACGGATCTCTGATTGGTTTACTCATTGGACTCGTCATGTCGACAATCATCTCCGGAGTGCTTATCTGGCTGGTAGGAAAGCTAGGTCTTGGCATCGAAGTGAGTGGATTGGGTACTGCTTTCCTGGTAGGCTTCGTGATCGCTTTGCTTTGGTTATTCACTGCATGGGTGTGGAACCTCGTCGGCTACACGGCTGATGGAGGCCTCACTGGTGCCATCACCCATCTTATCTTGACGGCAGGATTCCTGTATAGCATCCGGAATGCCATATCCGGACTCAAGGTAAAGGGTTTCTCCGGCGCGTTGATCGCGGCTGCCGCTATCGCCATCATCACCTGGCTTGCGGGTATTGCACTTTCGGGTGTTATGCCTGCCTAAGCGAATACAAGAGACCTGACAAGACAAATACGATGCATTTTCGGGATTCCCCCGCATATACAGCTTGCTTTTCATGGCGGGGCCTATTTAGCCCCGCCATGAAAACGTATACCTGTGGGTTCAGACCTTGCAGTGAACAGTAAAACGGAGACGTACATGAAACATCCTCTAACCTATTTCACTTCAGCTATGATGGCTATTCTGTTGCTGGCAGCCTGTACTGTGCCTATGCCCCCAGCACCCCCAGCACCGGTTTCCGACAACAAATCCGACAACAAAATCGTCGGCCCGACACCAAGCGAGCCATCACCGGCACTCGATGCATCCAGTGCCGCCCAAGAAGGGGAACTCCCTGGATTTGAACCTACAGAGGAATGTTTCGTCGAAATTGCAGAGGGAATTGCATACGACTGCGGGTACGTCATCGTGCCAGAATTTCATGACAACCGTTCAGACAACACCCTTTCTTTGGGTGTTGTCCGTTTGCGTTCTACGGCGACCCAACCAGCCTCCCCCATATTCTTCGGCGCAGGTGGTCCCGGTGGCTCAGTCCTGGAATGGGTACCGTCTACAACAAGCGACATTTCTTTCGATCCGTCCGGCGCGTATGGCCAGATTCTGGCTACTCGCGATCTGGTCTATTTCGCCCAGCGCGGGACACAGAATGCAGAACCATTTTTGAACTGTCCGGAAGAAAAAGCGGCGGAGGAAGAGATGGCACGGCCGCGGACCTTCGACGAACACCTGCGGGTAGAGATCGAAGTGCTCCGCACCTGCCATACTCGCCTGGTCGACGAAGGCGTTAATCTGGATGCCTTTAACAGCCTTGAAAATGCCGCAGATATCGACACGATTCGCCAAGCACTGGGCTACGATCAGATCGTCTATTACGGCGAATCCTATGGGACGATCCTGGGTCAGCATCTCATGCGTGAGTTCCCCGACATCTTAGAAGCCGTGATTCTCGACGGGACGACATCTCTCTCTACCACCTATTGGGAAGAGGATTCTGTACGCAAATATCAGATTGTCCTGGACCGTATTGTTGAGCTATGTGACGCTTCGCCCCAGTGCCGAGATGCATACCCGGATTTTGCCGAGAACCTGGAAGCTATCTATCAGCAGGCACAGACAGATCCCCTGCAAGTCACATTGACAACCAGCGGTGGCACTACACTTGATGTGTTGGTTGATGGTTCAGTTCTCGCGTCCACCATGTACACCAACCTCTATCTCACTGACAACATTGCCAAATATCCTCGGACAGTGCAGGAAATGCTTGCAGGGGACGTATCAACCTTCCAGCAATTTTTCTCCCTTGCCAACTCCGCCTTCTCAGATACGGGGACGATGATGCATGCAGCGGTCGTCTGTTCCGAAGACCCAGTGGCAAGCGATGATAGCCTGAACGAGCCGGAGGGAGATGTTTACGCCATGGCGCTGGAACATGCGCGGGAAGGGGTGGCGAGCTACAGCGAAATTTGTGATCTCGTCAATGTATCGCCCATCGACGAGACCGACGAGAATGTTTCCAGCGAACTACCCGTGTTGATCCTGAGTGGGGCGCTTGACCCTGCTACGCCCAATTTTCGCAGCGATGAAGTCGCAGAAACCCTTCCAAATAGCTTCACATTTCTCTTCCCCTATGGGTCCCACGTTCAGCTTGATCCGGCCAGCAACTGTGCCGTGAAGATCATGGCCCAGTTTGTCGCCGATCCGTTCTCCCAGCCCGATGGCAGTTGTATCGACACGCTGCCGCCTATGGTGTTTACCCTGCCTGACCTAAAACTTGCTGATATTTTTGACATCCCTTTCTCCTTGACGCAGGCCTATATTGACGGCGAGTTCCCCGCACTTGACGAGGATGCACCCTTCACCTTGACCATCAGCGATACGGGCATCACCATTCAGGCAGATTGCAACACAGTCAACGCAAGCTATGTGGAGGATGAGCAGGGCAACCTACTGATCGATCTGGGCGCAAGTACCCTGGTTGAATGTGGACCCACATCCATTGCCGACGACGTCCTTGCCGTACTCCAAGGGGCAGATCTGACGATTCTGTTGAATACGCCTGAAGGGAAAATCAATCTGGGCTTTATAGCAGGTGAAATCGGAAATTCAGTCACATTTTCGAATTAGACATGTTTGTTTACTTTGGCTCGTTGCTCAGAAAGCAGTTGTGCATGAGATTGACAATTCCCATCATCCTACTCTTAGTGCTGCTTTTGTTGGCGGCATGTGGGCAGAAAAAATCATCGGACGCTGACTTCCCTCTTGGGGAACCAGATTATAACGCCAAAGTCATCCGTGACTTCGGTGCGTTTGAGATCGCTCTGAAGGCCTTCACGTCCGAGCGGGCCGCTGAACTGGATGGGCTGCTGGCCGACAAGACGGTATTGGACATCCAAGCCTTGTTGAACACGGGCCAGATCAGCTCCGAGGAGTTGGTTACCTACTATGCCGACCGCATTCAGCGCTTCGACATCGACAGGCTGAACTCAGTGATGACACTCAACCCCCAGGCATTGGAGATCGCTCGGCAGATGGATGTCGAGCGGGCGGCGGGCAGCGTGCGCGGCAATATGCACGGCATTCCAGTGCTGCTGAAAGACAACATTGCCACCGGGGATGGTATGCACGCCACCGCGGGTGCCTACGCGCTAAAGGAGTGGCAGCCCGACCGCGACGCCTTTTTGGTGCAACAACTGCGGGAAGCCGGGGCCATCATCCTGGGCAAAACCAACCTCTCCGAGTGGGCCAACTGGATGGATAGTGATGCGCCCAATGGCTTCAGCACCCTTGGCGGCCAGACACGCAACCCATACGGCCCCTTCGACACCTACGGCTCCAGCAGCGGATCGGCGGTCTCTGTCGCGGCCAATCTAGCGGCTGTCAGCGTAGGCACCGAGACCCAGGGATC
>JAHEML010000208.1:0-1669 GCA_024643705.1 Caldilineaceae bacterium
TGCTGATCATGACTTTGGGTTTAAAGAGGGGGTTGAAGCGGCCAGCGATGGCTTGGATAAAATAGCGCAGCATCGCTTCGGTGACGACAAAATCAGCTATCACTCCATCCCGCATCGGGCGGGCAACTTCTATACTCTCGGGTGTGCGGCCCAACATATCATAGGCTTCATGGCCTACAGCCACCATTTTGCTGTCCCGTGCTCGGATAGCCACAACAGACGGTTCATGGAGAACAATACCGCGTCCTCGTACATAGACGAGGACGTTCACTGTTCCCAGGTCAATGCCAATTTGCTTCTCAAGCATAGAAAGCCGATTCCTGACAGATATTGCTAAATACTGAGTTTAGCGCCAAACCAGCGAAGCACAGACGCTCATTCGACAAAAAGGGTGCTGTCCGCGTTCAAAATTACGTTGACACTTCATTATAGTGGGAGTAGTGAAAGGAATACAAATCACCTGGACCTGCGGTTACTCTGTCTTAAGCTGCAACCAGACCAGTGGAACAAGCATCCCAATAAAGACCACACCTGCCGCACCCCAAGGGTAAAGATTAATCTGTAGCCAGGTGCTGCCGGGGATCAGGCCTGTGCCATACAAAATGTAGACCACCCACCCCGTGAACGTTGCCCAGAGCAAGCGGTAGACAAGCATCTGGCGGGGCATGACACGCACCAAAACAACCAAAAAGAGTGCCAGAACCACAAGTTGGGTGATGGCAGCAATCGCCAGGGTGACTAAGTTGACACGTTTGGTGGGGGGAGAGGGCAGTGTCGATTCAGCCATGGCTACCTGAGTTGGCTCCGGATTGGGTGTGACAACTGGTATTTCGGTGGGTGGGATGTCGGTGGGCGGATTCGAGATGTTGATCTGAGCTAAGTCTTGGCCGGCCTGAATGCTGACTGATATTCGTGTACTCAAAAGCGCATCGACACTGGTGGCAGTGATGTTCAGGGTTCCGGGCCGCTCCAGGGGCACAGCAATGCGCGCCATCCCGCCGCTGGTTGCCACCGGCTCGGCGGGCAATGCCAAGTCGGCATCGTTGTAGATCAGACGAAAACTCACATTCGTTCCATCTGGCGCAGGGTTTCCATTGCGATCAACAATCGGCCCGGCTTCGATCTCCAGTACGTCTCCGATGGTGACATCTGCTTGCACGCTCACTTCTCCGCCGCCACCGCGGTTGGCAACCACTTCCTTGTTCAAAATCCTCAGTTCGATACGCTGCTGTGGGTCGGGCTCCAACCGTTCAAGCAGATTCCCATAGCGGGTTCCTGGCGCGCTGACAGGTGGCGCGCCGGTGGCTGGCAGAGAACGAAAAATCGCACGCACAGCACTCTCTAAAAAGGGACTTGCCTTGCTATATACACCCAAATAGGCCGCCAGTTTACTGATCTCTGTCGAGTCGAGATAGTAGGGGGCATTGAGGGCAAGCACCACCACCCGTGCGCCCAGTTGATCGCTGCGTAGCCGCAAAAATTGCTTCACTGCATCGCTGTATTCAAACCGAGCCACGTCAACATCCGACATAGCAAAAATAAGCCAGTCAGCCTCCTCGATGGCCTGGTTCATACTATCGGTCAACAAAGGAGTCGCCGCGTCGCGCAGCAACGCGCTCAACTCTTCAAATGTATAACTGGTAATGTAATCTGGCGAGAGCTGGCCTGT
>JAHEML010000208.1:1679-6875 GCA_024643705.1 Caldilineaceae bacterium
GAAGGATAATCGTCTCTATGGCCAAGGGATCAACGGAACGGATTGGAGTACAGCCAGGGCATTCGGCCAATTCTCGGCTATCGGTGAAGATCAGCAGTCGATCATCCGGCTGGGGAGCCAGGGGCAATGTATCGCCAAACCCCTGTGGGTCTGGGTAGAGAATGGTCAGGGCCTCCTGGGCCGCTTGCCCCACCAATGCCTGGGCTTCATCTTGGCTGGCCCCATCGAGCACCCGCAACTGCTCTGGGCGCACCAACAGATCAGAGAGCGGGATATTCGCCACGAAACCGTCTGTGCCCCCAGTTGCTCCCCCTGGGGCCTGCTCTGCCTCTGTTGGTGCGTAGAGATGGTATTTCAGACGCAAGATACGACGCAACGATGCATCCACCCTGGAGGCAAAGGTTGGGTCTTGGGTGTACAAATCGCGAAAAAAGAGGACTGTTTCTTTGATATTGGTGCGGGCATCTTCCCAGCGATCTGTCAACGAAAAACGGGAGAGGTAAAGGAGATCATTGCCAGCCAGAAAGGCATCAAGAGCAATCTGCTTCCGTTGAAATCGCTCCAACCGGGGATCGTAATAGCGGCGTACGGCGGGCAGCCCCAAAGCGTCGCTCATCATCAGCCCGCCATTTGCCCGCCATGCGGTGAACTCATCCAGGGCCAGAATGGTACCTAATTCGGTGGCCAGGCTGATGGGGGGCGTACGTTCCCTGCTGCCCTGAAAGCTGCTATAGCGGATATGGCCGGAAATCAGCCCTTCAGTCATATCCAGTGCCCCATCACTACGCAGAAGCGCAGATGGTTTATTGGTTACGCTGGCAAAGGGCAACAGGTCGGTGCGGCGCAACTCTTGCAGGCTTTTCTGAATAGTCGCCACTTCCTCGTCCGGGCGCCGATCTGTCCCGCCTTGTCCTGGAAAATGAGAGGCCATTGTGGCTACACGGCGGTTGCTCCCCTGGTGAATACCACGTATGTACGCCTGACCCAACTTGCCCACCCAGTAAGGATCACCGCCGAAGCTCTGCACCCCCAGCCCTGCGCCCAAGTCTGGACGGGGCTGTTCCAGTACATCCAGGCTTGGCCCAAGGAGTAAATTGATCCCAACAGCCGCCAAGTCCCGCCCTACGATAGCACCAATGCCCTCCACCAGTTCCGGGTTCCATGTTGCACCCAACGCCATCTGCGAAGGCAGTGCCGTAAAGCCCCGGCGCAAGCTCGTCGTTGCCAGTTCATCGCCCATCTGCTCCACACCCACCAACAAGGGGATGCGCTGATACACACGCTGGAATATCCCCAAATCCAGGGTTTCGGGTGGGCGCAGCAGAGTGGCCGGCGGGTTCAGCGCCTGGTCTGAGCGCAGATAGACACCATAGGCCAATGCCTGCAATTGGTTAGTGAGGACCGCCACCTGCACAGGTGTGTCGCCACCGTTTGTATTGCTAAAGTTGCCATTTTCCGGGCTGATCACAACGCTGCCGATCCGATATTCCTGAAGCAATTCGGCAATATCGCCATTGGCTGTTGGCTGGCCGCCCTGAAAATCGATAATAAAGAGTTGGCCCACCCGATCCGCCACGCTCATGCTGGCGATGACCCGATCAATTTCCAGGGTGATCAGATCGTCGGACCCCGGTGTGAGTGTGGGTGAGGCTGTCGGTGTTCCGGTCTCGGGCAAACCTGGAGTAGCTTGGGCGGTCGCTGTCAATTCGGCTATGGCAGTGGCAGTGGCAATCGCCCGCAGGGTTTCGGCAAAAGAGGGGGTGGCACGTGGTTCGGGTGTTGCTCCGGCCTGTAACTGAGGGTTGTCCACAAGGGTAGCCAAAGGGGTGGCCGTTGGTGTAACCGTGGGAGTGATCTCTTGGGCCAATAGCAACTGGCCATGATTCGTATTCAGAAAGAGGCCAACAAGGCAGAGCGCCATACCTACGCCAAAGGTAAGCATGCGTCGTTTGCGGGGTGCTGTGAAAATAGGAGGGGTTGGTGAAAACTTGAATCGATTCATCAAGCGCATTGTACTCGTGTCGGCAAAGGAAGGTCAAACAGTGAGGCTGTTGCTCAGGTAAGCAGAGCATGAAGGAAGAACAAGACAAGCAATTCCACAACTTCGCAAAGAAAGCCATACAGATCACCCGTAAGGCCGCCACCCAATTGATTGGCAGCCCAGCGGGCCAACAAAAGCCCAGCCAACGGAGCTAACACAGCAACAAAAGAGAGAGGTACCCACAGACCCAACCCAATCTGCACCAGCAGTGAGAAAAAAGTGGCAATCCAGACCTGGCGCGCCGAAAGTCCCATCGTCATGGTGCGACCCAAGCTATTTACACTGCCGACATAAGCAAAACGCTGGGCAGACCAGACCAACATCCAGCGTCCCCACAGGGGGGCCAATACGAGTGCGATCATCAGCCCAGGGCGACCCACCATCCCAGCCAGCAACACCCATTTGAAACCCAGCACAAAAAAGAGGCCGATCACACCAAAAGCCCCGGGATGGACATCTTTCAAAATGACCAGCCGTCGTTCCACCGAAACCGGCGCCAACAAAGCATCACAGCTATCCATAACCCCATCCAAGTGCAAGCCGCCGGTGATAGCCACCCATGCCAACAAGAGCAGGCCAGCTTGAAGCGTGGGGTTATGAGAACCAGGAAAGGCCCACTGAATTAACCACGCTAGACCGGTCAACAACAGGCCGATCAAGAGAGCTACGGCAGGATACCAGGCAAAGGCCCGCCCAGGTTCCGGGCGCGAAAACGACAGTGCCCCCGCCCAGCGAGCAGGCAAGGGCATTGTCGTCAAAAAAGCGAGGGCCAAGAAAAAATCGCCCACAAATTTACTGTTCCACAGTGCCGGAAGCACCATCAACAATGGTCTGTGCGCCGTCCACCAGTTCATCGTAGGCCGAGCCAAGGCCAACCACAGTCGGTACATGCCAAATTCTGGCGGCGGCGATGATCGGGTCCAGGGGTGAACCAGCTGCCGCCACAAATCCACCGGCCACAGGGAGGGTGGGCGCCCAACTGCTATCCACCCGGCGTGCGCCGATTACCGCATCCTGGCAAAGGACAGGTTGTAGCTGCTTTTGGGGGCGCAAGGGGCCTGTGATCTGCCCAACCACCGAGGGCAGACCCGGCTGGGCCGTCCAGGCTGGCGTTTCACCAAAGAAAGCCGCTGGCGCGCGGCGACTACGCCAATCGGCATAGCTGTTGCGCCGTTTTTCGGCCCGCTGGCGAATGTCGTCTGTGCTGGTAATGTTCCACTCTCCGGTCATCATCTGTTTGATCTCTTCCAGTTCAAACAGAAAGACATCCTGCTTGTCGAGCAGCCGACCATCGCTGCTGGCTTCGCTACCAGCTGCCAAGGCCCAAGTGCGCGCGCCGGCCAGCAAATAGGCAAAGGCATTGAGCGCCTGGCTCTGCAAAATTGTCAGCGTGCCCAATATATCCAACAACTGCTCGGCTTGTTTACGCTCTTTGCCATCCACAGCATCCAAAAGCTGCTGGCGGGCTGCTGTGGATGGGATACGCTTGGGCTTTGCAACCTGGCTGCGGGCGCACGCCAAAATGGCAGATAGGATCAGCTCCGGCTCTTCTGTCCAGCTAGGATTTTCCATTTCGCCTACACCGGTAGCCCAATGACCAAAGTCGGCCAAGAGATGGGTCAGGCCATCGGCAAAGGAGCCTTGCGGAACGCTCTCCAACCAGTCAGGTCCAGGGGAATTGTCCAGCCAGGCCATCAGTCCCTTGTCTGTAGCAGCCATGTGTGCCAAGGCCAAAATCTGGTCGGTCAGCACCAGTTCAGCCTGTCCATCCAGATCGGAGAGTGTATTGTTGATCAAGTTCAAACGCTGGGTAGCCTCGCCAGGGAGCATCCCGGCAAGCTGGTTGTATGCGCGTTCCAAATTATGCCGGGCCGCAAAGTAGGCCATCAGGCTTTCGGTGCCAAAGCGCTCAATCTCTTCCATAATCTGCAAAATTTCGGCCTGGGTCCAGCGCATGGCCTGTACCTTGCGATACCAATTGCGGATGCGCGTCGTGATCGCCGGCATTTCGGCGGAAAGGTTGGCAAGTAGCGTAGCGAGTTTCTTCTGATTCCGCCCGAAGCGAATGCCAGCCACCAGCCCTGGTTTTTCCCAGGCACAGATAGAGACCGTTGATCCATTTAGACGCACGACGGGTGGCGCTATCCCTGCAAAAGAGACATCCTGCTCGCAGAGCCACTTCAAATCCAAATAGGGGCGTCCATCCACATTGCGCAACAGCTTTTTGGGAGCAAAGGAAATATCGGCCCCCAACCTGGTGTAGTAGTGAAACCAGGCGCGCCGACTGATCTCGCCCAATACACTGTAGCTAAAGGGAGAGAAAACCGAAACAAAAGGGTAAAAGTAGCTTCGAGTCCACACCGCAGGGAATGTGCT
Organism: Caldilineaceae bacterium; assembly: GCA_024643705.1. Classification (GTDB taxonomy): domain Bacteria; phylum Chloroflexota; class Anaerolineae; order Caldilineales; family Caldilineaceae; genus JACQGT01. Next base: position 6,097 of record JAHEML010000208.1, read on the forward strand.
TTGTGCGGTGCTGTCGCTTGTATATTCGTACAATGGATTCCTCACGTCATCTGCTACAGGTTGAACCAAGCCGATCATGCCATCGGTCATTCTCTGCGATCCAGGCCATTGTGTCAACATTGAACCGTTTGCGTTTTTCCCCCATGTGAGGTTGAATACCTGTACATACGACTCGACATCTTCCCCCACATTGGACAATAACGATGGCCGCCGAACGCGAACAAATCAAAGAACAACGAATGCCACCCATGCTGGCATTTATCGATGCCGACATCACCAGCGGGAAAGACGAAATTGCCAGAGAACAGCTTCTCAAAAACTTGCGCCGCTATCGATCAGCGGGAGTTTCGCCTTTGTGGGTAAACTGGCTGCGGCAGCGGGCCGACCTGCGTTTTGTCTGTTTGGTGCGGGATGTGCGGGAATTCAACAATTTTATGTTGGATGTGGTACGCAATGTAGAGGGTGTTCGCGAAACCCGGACAATCCTCAGCTTTGGTGGTCTGGCAGACCTGGACACCCTGTTGGAACTGGAAATGGAAGTCAGCCCCAGCAGTACCCTGGTTGCCACCAGTGTCTTGATCGATGTGGAGCCAGGCCTGGATCGGCGCTGTTTTCAGGCATTGATCGATCTGCCCACCCACCCGGATGTGCGTCGGGTTTGGCTGCTCAACACCTATCACAGCGACGACGCCGACCTGATGCTGATGCTCATCGGCAAGGATGTGGCCGCGGTAACGGGCTATGTGATGAGTTGGGTGCGCACGACCAAAGGGGTGATC
>JAHEML010000209.1:0-463 GCA_024643705.1 Caldilineaceae bacterium
TGCCGGTGTTGCCGGTGTTTGCGCACCAATTGACACCCGATCCACCCCGTGCTAGAATGCCCACTGTTCCATAGAACCGTCGCCATCCTCTTCAGCGCTTTAGTGTCGCACCCGCGTTCCATGTACTTCACATCACCCACCTTGCTTGACACCGTCATTCCTGTTTTGTATCAAGCCCACAAGGAGAAACCCATGTCCGACAGTCAATTGACCAACCGCCGTTTCAGCCGCCGCACCTTTTTGCGCGGCGCATTGATGAGCGCAGGCGCAGCAGCCCTGGCCGCTTGTGCAGCACCCGCACCACCCCAGGCTGGGTCTGAAAGCAGTGATACAGCCGCGGCCGCACCCGCCGCCGAAGCAGTCACAGTGAAGTTCCTCACCCAAGGTGGTAATGACACCGCCTTCCTGCGCTACGAGCCGTTGATCGCCTCCTTCCAGGAAGCCAATAGCAACATTACAATTG
>JAHEML010000209.1:473-6864 GCA_024643705.1 Caldilineaceae bacterium
CTGCCGGCGACGCACCCGACACCTACTGGGCACATAGTTACACCAATTCAGGCCAGGCCGCACGCAGCCTGCAATTGGACCTGAACCCCTATCTCGACGCATCGGATGACATCAGCGGCGACGATTTCCTCCTTGCCGCCTACAAAGACTTCCAGGCCAGCGACAAACAGATCGGCTTCCCCCGGGAGACAACCAGCACTGTCCTCATTTACAACACCGAACTCTTCGACAAAGCTGGATTGGCCTACCCCAGCGAGGGCTGGACATGGGCCGACTTTGCCGAAGCCGCGGCTGCCATCACAGAGGGCGAAGGTGCAGAAAAAATCTACGGCACGGCAGACTGGCATCTGAACCGCAACACGTGGATCAAGATGTGGCAGAAGGGTGGCGATGTGCTCAGCGAAGACCGCGCCCAGTTCACCATGAACCAGGAGCCGAGCCTCTCCCAGATCAACGAAATTGCAGCTTGGCATCACGAAGCCGGTGTCCACCTGCCAGCCACCACCACAGAGGCGGGTGGTTTCACTACAGCCGATCTCTTCGTTACCGGCAACATTGGGATGTTCCCTCAATTCTCCGTCTTCTCCGGCATCTTGGCCGCGGAATTCAAGTGGGATATTGCACACCTGCCTGTAGACGAGGGCGACACCCAGACCACCCGTGTCGCCTCGGCGGGCCACAGCATCTACAGCGGCACGGCCAATCCGGATGCTTCCTGGCAGTGGATGAAATATTTGGGCGGCGAAAAGGCCTTCCGTCATTGGGTCGAAGCCACAGGTCTGAATGTGCCATCGCTGAAGGTGGTGGCTGAGAGCCTGTTGGCAACCAGTGCCGATGTATTGCCCGAACACGCACAGGTGATGTTGGATGCCTTCGACTATGGCCGCCCAGAACCGGTCTCTGGCGACTGGATCGGGGTACACCGGGAAGTGCAGCCCGCTCTCAATTCCATATACGGCGTCGAGCAGGCTGATGCCCAGGCAGCGTTGGATGCCATCGCCGCCCGTGTTGAGGAACTGGCCGTCTACGTGCCGGGGGCGTAAAGCACATAGCACATAGAAACTGATACTGACGGGATTGATTCTCCCCGCATGAGAAGTGAAACGTGAAACGTGAGGTGTGGTTGAGTATTCTCGCGTTTCACGTTTCACGCATCAGGCAACACAAGATTGGAATCTTTCTTGCCCCATGACCAACCAGACGATTCCCCCTAAGCCTAAACGTCGCCGAGGTCTCCTTACCACCGAAGCCCGCGACGCCTACATTTTTATCCTGCCCTGGGTGTTGGGCTTTCTCGCCTTTACCGCGGGTCCGATGCTGGCATCACTTTACATCTCCTTCACCCGCTGGGAAATTGTCACCCCGTCCAAGTGGGTTGGCCTACAGCAGTTTGGCAAGCTTTTTAACGACGACCGCTTCTGGCTTTCTCTCTACAATACAAGCTACTACGTTTTTCTCGGTGTGCCCCTCCATCTGCTGATGGCTCTGCTGGCTGCGCTGGCAATTAACCTGAATTTACGGGGCATTCGCATCTATCGGACCCTGTTCTATGTCCCTTCCCTCACCCCAGTCGTGGCAAATTCGATCCTGTGGGTCTGGATTTTTCATCCCCAATGGGGATTAGCCAACAGCTTTCTTAGCCGGTTGGGAATTGAGGGGCTGTATTGGCTGCAAGACCCGCGTCTGGCCAAACCCGCTTTGATTATCATGAGCTTCTGGTCCATCGGCGGGCAGATGGTGATTCTGTTGGCAGGGCTGAAAGGGATTCCGATGGCACTCTACGAAGCCGCGGACATTGATGGAGCCAACACCTGGCAGCGCTTCTGGCGCATCACATTGCCCCTGCTCACACCAGCCCTCTTTTTCAACTTTATCATTGCTATCATCGGTGCGTTTCAGATCTTTACCCAGGCCTATATTATGACCGACGGCGGGCCAAACTATTCCACCCTTTTCTACCTGCTTTATCTCTATCGGGCCGCTTTCGAGAACTTCCGCATGGGTTATGCCTCTGCCATGGCCTGGGTACTGTTTGTGATTGTCCTCATTTTTACACTGATCCAATTCCGCCTGTCAGACCGCTGGGTCTTCTATGAAGGGGATTTGAGAAACTAGATGCTCTCCACCAATTCCAACCCACAGCTTTTGAACTCTGAATTGGCCGTGCGTAGCCGCACCCGGCGACGGGCGATCGATGGTGCCTGGGCCATTTTCTGGTATATCATTCTCAGCCTGATTGCCTTGTGCCTGGCTCTGCCCCTGGTCTGGCTGGTCTCCACATCTCTGAAAACCGGCGCCCAGACATTTGTCATGCCGCCCATCTGGATTCCAGACCCGTTTGTATGGGAGAATTACCCCGAAGCCTTCCGAGCAGTCCCTTTTGGCAAGTACTTTTGGAATACAGCTCAAATTGTGGTTTTTGCGACAATGGGGACACTTTTTACCGCTTCTATGGCTGCCTTTGCCTTTGCCCGTCTGCGTTTTCCCTATCGAGAGCAGATATTTTTGCTCGTCCTCTCGACGATCATGCTACCCAGCATTGTGACCCTCATCCCCACCTTCATCGTTTTTCGCTGGCTCAAGTGGATCAACACACTCTTGCCATTGATTGTGCCCCTGTGGATGGGGGGCGGAGCCTTTAATGTTTTTCTTTTTCGCCAGTTTTTTATGACCATTCCCTATGATTTGGACGAAGCCGCACGCATCGACGGGGCCAGCAGCTATCGGATTTATTGGAGCGTGATTTTGCCGCTCTCCAAACCGGTTGTGGCAACCATCGCTGTCTTTTCCTTTATCCACCATTGGAACGATTTCTTCCAGCCCCTCATCTACCTGCAAAACCCCCAGAAATGGACAATGGCGATTGGGCTGCTGGGCTTCAAAGACCTTTATTCCACCAGTTGGAACCTGATGATGGCCGCATCCACCGCGATGCTGCTGCCTTTGCTGGTACTCTTCTTTTTCGCTCAACGCTATTTTGTCGGCGGGATTCAAATGTCCGGGCTAGCCGGGAGGTAAACATGATCATTGATGCAGACATTCACCCCAGTGTAGACGGAGCCGCAGTGCTGGCCCGCCTGCCCGAACCCTGGCGCACACGCTATGCGGGCGGCAACCGATCCTCCGGCTCGTTGGGCTGGTGGAACCCGAACGGTGTCAACCGCCCCGACGCAGTTGTGGACGGCCAACGCATCGAGGGCGATCCCAATTTGCTGGCTCGACACTTCTTTGATCTCTACGGCATCGACTACGGTGTACTCATTACTGGGGGTACGCTCCATTTGGGTCTTTCGCCCGAAGCCGACTACGCGGCCGCGGTGATCTCAGCAGTGAATGCAGTGATGATCGAAGAGTGGCTGCCTGTGGATCCCCGCTTTCGGGTTGCGCTGGCCGTCTACCCCAACGACCCAGAACTGGCTGTGGCCGAGATTCACCGGTGGGGTGCCCATCCTGGCGTGGTGCAGGTGCAAATGCCCAGCGGCGCGCGCATTCCTTACGGTCAGCGCATCTTCCACCCCATCTATGCCGCCGCCGCAGAATATGGCCTGCCCGTCGCCATCCACCCCGGAACCGAAGGGGTGGGCATCTCCGGGCCTCCCGGTGCGGCGGGCTACCCCACCAGCTATTTCGAATGGCACACCGGGCTGGTGGAAACCTACATCGCCCATCTGGTCAGCCTGATCAGCGAGGGAGTTTTCACCAAGTTCCCCACGCTAAAATGGGTGATGGTAGAAGGTGGTATCTCCTGGCTGCCCCCCATCCTGTGGCGCATGGACAAGAACTGGAAAGCCCTGCGCATGACCGTGCCCTGGGTAGATCGCCTGCCCAGCGAAATTGTGCGCGATCATGTTCTTCTGACGACCCAACCCCTGGAAGAGCCGGAAAACCCCAAGCAGTTCCACGCCATTCTGGAGATGTTCGACGCGGCCAAGATGCTCATGTTCTCCAGCGACTACCCCCACTGGGATGGAGACGCGCCCGACTTTGCCGCCCGCCAGTTCCCCGCCCATCTGCGCCAACGGGTGATGAGCCAGACCGCCGCCGAACTGTACGGCCTGCCCGTGGCCGCCCTCCAGCCCGCTTGATTCAGAGATCGAACGCGGATAACGCGGATCGGGTAGATTGCCGCAGAACAAATAGAGCATTGTGATAACGCAAACTGTTAGTTTGCGCACTCTGTTCGCTTGCCCTGGCCCAATTCGAGTATTGACACTATCCTGGAAAAGACGAGAAAAATGAACCAATCTTTCGACACCAAAGAGGATGGGAGACGCGTACCCGCCAACGAACTGTTAGCAGTCGTCACCGATATCTTTGTGCGCTGCTACATGAGCCAGGCCGACGCGGGGCTGCTGGCCGATACCCTGGTGGACGCGGACCTGAGCGGCATCCACTCCCACGGGGTGCTGCGCGTGCCCGAATACATCAAAAAACTGTCCGGCCCCGTGAACCCCAGCGGTCGCCCGGCCCTGGTGCGGGATGTGGGCGCGTGCCTGGTGGTGGACGGCGGCAACAGCATGGGGCAGATCGGCATGGACTTTGCCACCAAACGGGTGATCGAGCGGGCGGCAGTCCACGGCATCGCCGCCGCGGGGGTGCGGGGCAGCAACCACAGCGGCGCTATGGCCTACTACGCCCGCCAAGCCGTAGCCCACGGGATGATCGGCATTGCGACCACCAACGCCCTGCCCACCATGGCCCCCTGGGGCGGCGTGGAAAAACTCCTGGGCATCAATCCCCTGGGCATCGCCATCCCCGCGGGGGACGAGCGCCCCATTGTCTACGACGCAGCCTTCAGCGGATCATCTCACGGCAAAATTCGCATCTACCAGCAGAAGGGGTGGCCCCTGCCCGACGGCTGGGCGCTGGATCGGGCGGGCCAGCCCACCACCGACCCCGCGGCTGCCATCGACGGGCTGCTCATGCCCATTGGCGGCTTCAAAGGCACAGGGCTGGCGATGATCATGGGTGTGCTGTCGTCTATGCTCTCCGGTGCGGCCTATGGCACAGAACTGGGGGACATGGAAAGCGGCCCCCGTCCGGGCCAGGACGGCCATTTCGTCGCGGCTATTCGGGTGGACGCTTTTGAAGATTTGGACGTTTTTACAAGCCGGGTGGACAGCGCCATTCGCCAAATTCACGACTGCCGTCCTGCGGCTGGTGTGGAACGAATCTATGCGCCCGGCGAGTTGGAATTTCTGCGCCAGGAGGAGTACCGGGCGCGGGGCATTCCCCTCAATGATGTGACCCTGACCGATTTAGGCAGAGTCGCGTCTGGAATTGGCGTTGAGGTGGCCGGCTATACTTGGTTATCGTAAAAATCCTCGACTGACAGGGCGCGAGATGTCTCTATCATAAGGAGAATAATATGCGTCACAAAGAGCAACACCGCACAGACCGCATTGGCTGGCTGCGCGCTGGCGTATTGGGCGCGAACGACGGCATTCTCTCCACCGCCAGTTTGGTGGTGGGGGTGGCTGTGGCAGAAGGCAGCCGGGGCAATATCCTTGTGGCGGGGGTGGCCGGGCTGGTGGCCGGGGCCATGTCTATGGCGGCAGGCGAGTACGTCTCGGTCAGCTCCCAGGCCGACACGGAAAACGCCGATTTGGAGCGGGAACGACGCGAACTCGCCACAGATCACGAATCGGAACTCTTTGAATTGGCAGGTATCTACCGTAGCCGGGGTCTGGATGAACCCTTGGCCCGCCAAGTGGCTGAACAATTGATGGCCCACGACGCGCTGGGCGCACACGCTCGCGACGAATTGGGCATCAACGAAGTCGTGGCCGCCAAACCTGTACAGGCCGCCTTAACGTCGGCAGCGACCTTCGCCGTGGGCGCGGCCCTGCCCTTACTCGTCGCCATTCTGTCGCCGGAAAGTTGGATTACCCTTATCGTTTCCATTACATCCCTGGTTTTCCTGGCCCTGCTGGGGGGCATCTCGGCCCGCACGGGCGGCGCGCCTGTGGGCAGGGCCGTGCTGCGCGTCACATTCTGGGGAGCGCTGGCCTTGGCAGCCACAGCGGCGATTGGCGCGCTGTTTGGGGTGGTGGCGTGACGGGTTTTGGGACCGTTTAGGCCAGCGGGTGCAGGAATGAGTCGCGCAGGTGGCTGCGGGCGATGGGGACGTCAGCGTGGGCCAGGAGGCGGAGAGAGGGTTGGCCCACTGGGTGGGGGAATAGAAGGGGGTAATTGATGCCGTCCCACCCCAATACACCCAATCCCCCACACCTGTGATACACTCAAAAAGCTATCCGCACGGCGCTGCAAGTGTAGCGCCGTATTTTTTGTGTATGCCATACGCACGTTCAGAAAAGTGATCCCCAATGGTCAAACGTAGCAAAGCCAGCTTGCCCGTCATCGGCTGGCGGGAATGGGTGGGTCTGCCCGA
>JAHEML010000210.1 GCA_024643705.1 Caldilineaceae bacterium
TTTGCCGCCTCTGGGCGCATAGCCAGCTTCTTCAAGAGCCGCCTTCTGGGCATCGAAGCCCTCTGGCGTGGTCTCGAAGGCGATGTGGTGTAGCTGCCCGCTGCGGGGTTGGACCAGCACTTCTGGCGGCATGGGAACCAGCACGATCATTTGGGGAACCCCTGCCGCGCCGTTGCCCGCTTTCAAAAAGGCATTGCGCAGGGTGGGTGGCGAGATTAGTTCCAGACCCAATAGCTGCTGATAAAAGCCCAGAGCTTTCTCTTTGTCGGCAACCCACAGTACAATTTCGGCCAATCCAGTGATGTGTGACAAGGTTCGCGCCCCCTATGAGGTCTTGACTATACCCCAGTATTCCCCTGCTGGGATGGAAGAAGCCGAACTTTGGCTTCAAGTTCGACTTCTGTGTTGCCTATGCTATCATCAATCCAGTATACACGATTTTTCGAGAAGAGCCTACGCGACGACCGAGAGAAGCGATGCCAGCGGCTGCCACAGCAACCCCGACAGAATACTGGGAGCATCATCCCAACCCTTTTGTGCGCTTGATTGGGCGTACCCCAGGCGCTGGTACGGTGCTGGCCCAAGCAGCCAGACAAAATGATGCCCGCTTCCGCATTGCTTCCCGCCTTGCAGATGCCCAGAACGAAAGTGACTACACGCAAATCGATCTCCCATTGCCTATGGCGCGGGATGATGGTTCCCAGGCCGATCCTTTGCCCAACACCAGCTACGCAGGTTTTACACCCGTCCAGCGACGGCGTTTTGCCGTTTGGCTCGCCATGCCCGATGGCGCGGCCCCTGCTGCCTTTCGCCAACTCTATCTCGCCTGGCTGGAGTGCGCACTATTCGAGGAAGAAAAGCAGACCAAAGCCATCGAAGAGCTTGTGGCACTCCTTGCGGCCAGCGGCTGGCAAACGGAGACCCGGCTCGCCCATGTGGCTCTCCTGGCCGGTTGGATTAGCCAAGATAGTGAACTGGTGGCGCGGGGTCTTGCCCACGGATCGGTTGCACCACTGATTACACCACAGATTGCATCACAGATTGCGTCGCCAGGTCCATCGACTCTCTTCGGTGTGGGTGCTGGTTGGCTGGCCCAATGGGGTATTCCCCTCGATGCCAGGTGCGCGGTGGCGCTGGCCCAGGGTTGGCATCTGCCCGCGCCAGCGTTGGCCGACTTTCAAATTCTCCACGATGGGCCATTGCTCGATCTGCGCATCACGTCCTTGGCAAACAGCCTGGGCGCGGACCCCCTAGCCTGGGCATGGGCCGAACAGAGGAAGCAGACTGCCGATATCGAATGGCTGCCCTGGCGCTGTACCCATCGGGGACTTCGGATTGCCCTGCCCCAGGTCAACCTGCGCCCTTTTTTGGAGCCGTGCCTGACAGAACTGATTGGCTCACTGCCCGTAACCGCGGCGGAATCCGCCCCGCAGCCAGAACCGCAACCAGCGCCGCCAACCGACGAAACGCCAGCCCAAACAGTGAAAGTGCTACCAAAAGGCGAGTGGACGCTGTTATTAGAATTTGGCGAGAGCCGGTCTCAGCATTACGATCATGTCTTGCATCTGGCCCGCAAACAACCGGGCTACCAGATGTTGATGGACGAAACCCGCCATCTCGTTCATCGGGTGCGCTATGGCAAACGGCACATGCGCCAGTTTTGGCGGCTGTGGGCCTACGTGGAAAACTGGTCGACCACCAAAGTCTATGTCAATGGGGAAGAGGTTTCGAAATGGAACGTCTTTCCTTACTCGGCGGAGATGCGCTAGGAAGCGGCTGACGGCTGACGACCGATGGCGATTTGCGGAAATCGCAGCCGGTTCCGTCTATGTTTATCGATGTTTTTCGATGACCGATCCGCGTTTTGAAAGGGACTTGTGTTAGCGCAAAACGCTCCCTTCAAGCCGGATTGATCCGGCGTTGCTCGATAGCTCCGGGTCTTCAGCCCGGTGCGGACTTGGCTGACGGCTCTTTTTCCCTCGTACTGAAATCCGCCCTCCGCGTTGATACGGGGGGTATCTTTGGCTCAAACCGTTGTTGCAGTAGATTCATTTGTGGTTAGATAGCTGTGGTTAGATAGCAATATGCGAAAAGAACTGGAAGTCTACATTCGTGCCCGCTACCCCCTGCTCTGGATTGTGACGCCAGAGGAGGAACGGGCCTTGGGCGAAATTGAGAAATTGGCGATCGACCTGCGCCGCCGCCTGACCCACTGGAGTGTGACCAGTGGCGAGACCAACCCTGCTCTGCCTGGCAGGCAAGACCGCGCACTGCGCGAACCCCAAGCCATGCTCAACGCCATTCTGGACGAAAACGATCCGGGCATCTGGGTACTGCGGGATTTCCACCCCTTTCTCAAAGACATTGCGGTGGTACGCCGCCTGCGCGAGGTGGCCTTTGCCCTGCAACCCAGCCAAAAAACGATTCTGCTCCTGGGGCCGGTGCTCAAGATTCCCCCGGAACTGGAAAAAGAGATCACCGTTGTCGATTTTGCCCTGCCCTCGGCGGGCGAAATCGGCAAGCTGTTGGGCGAGATCGAGCGCAGCGCGGCCCAGAACGAACTGGTCACCGTTGACCTGAACCGCAGGGAACGGGATCAACTGGTGCGCGCGTGCCAGGGATTGACCAGCACCGAGGCATCCAACGCGATTGCCAAAGCCATGATCGAGGCCGGTGGTCGGCTGGACGGTGGAGCCATCGAAGCCGTGGCCGCCGAGAAACGCCAGATCATCCGCAAGAGCGGGTTGCTGGAATACTATGCCGGCGGTGATCGGCTGGACGATGTGGGCGGCCTGGCAACGCTGAAAGAGTGGTTGCGCAAGCGGGTGCGGGCCTTTAGCGATTCGGCCCGGGCCTTTGGTTTGCCCGCGCCCAAAGGCATTTTGTTGGTGGGTGTGCAGGGGTGCGGAAAATCGCTGGTGGCAAAATCGGTTGCCAATGCCTGGCGGCTGCCCCTGCTACGCATGGATGTGGGGCGACTGTTCGATTCGTTGGTCGGCTCTAGTGAGGAAAATCTGCGCAAGGCGATCCAGGTGGCCGAGTCGGTTGCACCGGTGGTGCTCTGGGTAGACGAGATCGAGAAAGGTTTCTCCGGGGTGGAGAGCAGCCGTTCCAGCGATGCAGGCACAACCGCCCGGGTCTTTGGCAGTTTTATCACCTGGCTGCAAGAGAAGCAAGCGCCAGTCTTTGTGATCGCCACGGCCAACGCCGTCCACCATTTGCCGCCGGAACTGGTACGCAAGGGCCGTTTCGACGAGATATTTTTTGTGGACCTGCCCGACGCAACCGAACGCACAGACATCTGGCGTATCCATCTGCTCAAACGCAGCCGCAACCCGGACGATTTCGACCTGGGGTCTCTGGCGATGGCCTCGGATGGTCTCTCCGGCGCGGAGATCGAGCAGGCGATTATCGCCGCGCTCTACGACGCCTTCGACGAAAACCGGCCCCTGACCATGGACGATCTGCTGACAGTGCTGAATGAGACGATTCCGTTGAGCCGGATGATGGAAGAAGAGATTGCCGGTTTGCGGGGGTGGGCCAGCCAGCGGGCGCGGGGGGCGAGCAGATAGCCAATGACTCAGGAACGTTTCGAGTGGCTCGAAATCCCTGATGGGGTGGAGAGCGCGACACCAAACAAAATCAAGACACCAGAGGCGGTGCTGGGCAAACGCTGCCCCCAGTGCAATTGGCTGGACGAGGAAACCTCGACTGCCTGTTTCCGCTGCGGCTACCGCTTTAATGTGGACCAGCAACTGACTGCCCGTATCGAATCACTGGGGATCAACCTGCCCCCCCGGGTGATCGAAACGCCGCAAAATCTGGAAAATTTCTTCCGTATTCACGGCAGGCAGAAACCACCAAGCCCGGTGGCAGAGTACACCCTGCGCTTGCAGGCCGAGCAGCTGCGCCTGGGCCAGGGCTTCGATCATCTCATCTGCCTGGAAGACATTGCCGTGGAGCATTACGAACACCAACTGGAGACAGCTCTGCGCGCCTTGCAGGAGATGCGGGGGCGGGCGCTGCTGGCAGACGAGGTGGGGCTGGGCAAGACGATTGAAGCGGGCATCGTGATGAAGGAGCTGATCGAGCGGGGACTGGTGCGCACGATTCTTGTGCTCACCCCCGCCTCGCTTACGGAACAGTGGCGGGAAGAATTGTCGGCCAAGTTCCGGGAAGAGTTCACGGTGATCGATAACCTGGCCCAGTTGGAGAAAATGGCGAAGGCCGAAAGCGGGCGCTGGCTGATGAGCCTAGATCGGGCCAAGATGAAGCGATATAGCGAGCAGATATTGCAACGGGATTATGATCTGCTGATTGTGGACGAGGCCCACAAACTCAAAAACCGGGGTACACTGGCCTGGAAATTCGTCAACCAGATCCGCAAACGCTATGTGTTGATGCTGACAGCCACCCCAGTGCAAAACGATCTGATGGAATTGTACAGCCTGATCACAATCCTTTCCCCCGGCCAACTGGGGACGGTGCGGGGCTTTCGCCGCCACTTCCTCGAACAATCCGACCCGCGCCTGCCCAAAAATGCCACAGCCCTGCGTCGGCTCCTGGGCGATGTGATGATCCGCAACCGGCGTAGCTCGGTGGATGTCACCTTTCCCCAGCGGCGCGCGGCCATCTATCACCTAAGCCTGAGCGACCAAGAGTGGAAGCTCTACACGGACGTGACCGACTACATCCGTCGCCGGTTTCGCGACCCGGAGAGCGACAAACATCTGCGCCTGACCCTGATCACCCTGCAAAAGGAGCTGTGCAGCAGCCCCCAGGCCGTGGCTCACACCTTGGCAAAAATGGCCGATGATCGGTCCTACAGCGATCCGGTGCGGGCCGAATTGAACAGCTTTCTGGCCCTGGCCCAATCCATCGACACAGGGCGCAAGCTCTCTGCCGTGAAGGAAATTCTACAGAAATTTCCGGGCAAGTTCCTCATTTTCACCGAATACCGCCAAACGCTGGAAACGATTGTGACCCGACTGGCCGAATGGGGCATCAGCGCAGAAGCCTTTCACGGCGGGCTGAATATCCGCCAAAAGGAGGCGGCTATCGACCGTTTCCGTCGAGAAGAAAGCAACGAAGAAAGCGACAAAGAAGACGGCGATAAAAGCGGTGATGCAAGCGGTGATGCAAGTGCTGGCGTGCGGGTACTGGTGAGCACTGAAAGTGGGGCCGAGGGGCGCAACCTGCAATTCTGCCACCAATTAATCAACTACGATCTGCCCTGGAACCCCATGCGGGTCGAGCAGCGTATTGGTCGGCTGCATCGCCTGGGGCAAGCCAAGGATGTGACGATCTTCAACCTGAGTTGTCACGAAACCATCGAAGCCTATATCGTCGATCTCCTGGCCCGCAAAATCCGCATGTTCGAGCTGGTGATCGGCGAATTGGACCTGATTCTGGGCGGACTGGATGGGGCAGATTCGTTCGAGGATATGTTGCGCCAGGCATGGGAAGCCGCCGAAAGCGAGGACGATCTGCAAGGCCGCCTGGAAGCGGTGGGTGATCTGCTGGTACGCGCCCGGCAGAAATACGAGCAGGTGCGCGAGAGCAACGCGATATTGGATGGGCTGATGGAGCGGTGAGAGAGAAGTCGAACTTCTGACATTTTGAGATATTCCACGAAAGAGGCACCGATGCAGACGATCACAGAAAGAATCAACCAAGAGGCGAACGAACTCTTCCCCCAGTTGGTGGCGTGGCGGCGCGACTTTCACGCGCACCCCGAGCTAGGGTTTGAAGAGACCCGCACCGCTGGTATCGTGGCCGAACACCTTCACGATTTGGGGCTGGAAGTGAGCACCGGCATCGGCAAAACCGGCGTTGTGGCTATGGTAGAAGGCGACGAAGCAGACGAGAACGCGCCCACCCTGCTCCTGCGCTTCGACATGGACGCGCTGCCCATCCACGAAGAGACGGGGCTACCCTTTGCCTCGCAAAATCCCGGGGTGATGCACGCCTGTGGTCACGACGGCCACACCGCGATTGGTATGGGGGTGGCCCGGCTTTTGGTGCAACATCGCCAGGAGTTGAAGGGGCGGGTCAAGCTGATCTTTCAACCCGCCGAAGAGGGGGTCGGAGGTGCAGCAGCCATGATCGCAGATGGCGTGCTGGAAAATCCCAAGCCAGCCGCAGCATTTGCCATGCACCTATGGAGCCGCCTTCCCCTCAACCAGGTCGTCGTCCAGTCTGGTCCGCTCTGGGCAGCCGCAGATAAATTCGAGTTGATCATTCATGGCAAAGGCGGCCATGGGGCCACACCCCACGACACCATCGACGCAACTCTTGTGGCAGCGCAAGTGGTGGTGGCTCTGCAAAGTATTGTGGCCCGCAACGTCAACCCAACAGAAACAGCGGTGGTGACTGTAGGTAGCCTGCATAGCGGCACAGTGGGCAATGTCATTTCTGAAAAGGCTATCCTGCTAGGGACGGTGCGCAGTTTCAACCCCGAAGTGCGCACCTTGCTACACGAGCGCATTGACGCAGTTGCACGGGGCGTATGCCAGGCACTTGGCGCCACCCACGAATTCAGCGTACCCGGAGGCTGCCCGGCAGTTGTCAACTCGCCCGAAGGCGCGGCGGTGGTTCAACAGGTGGCCGAAGCGGTGGTCGGCCCAGAACAGATCGCCCAAATTGCCCCGATGATGGTGGGTGAAGATATGGCCGAGTTTCTCAACCGCGCGCCGGGCTGTTTCGTGCTGGTGGGCGCGGCCAGCCCAGAAACGGGCAACTTTAGCCCCCACCACAGCCCCACCTTCGACTTCGACGAACGGATGCTGCCCACGGGTGTGGCCTTGATGACAAACACAGCCATCGCCTGGTTGGGCGACAAAGCTGGCTAGGGCGTATACG
>JAHEML010000211.1 GCA_024643705.1 Caldilineaceae bacterium
ATAGGCCCACGATGTTGGCGCTATCCTCGACAAAATCCCAGCCAGAAACCAACGCCTTCTCTATTTTTGTCTCCTGCCCTGCCAGGAAGGTATCGATCACGCCGATGATTTCCGAAGGGGTTTCGATGAGGCGGCTGCTGGCATAGTCGGGAATGTAGAGATCGTTGCCCTTCCATTGGCTCGGTTCTTTGTCGGTGTAATAGTCGTCGGTCAGGATATTGTCCTGGGCCAGGGCTGATGCCACCGTACTTTGGCTGGCTAATTCCAGGGCGTAGGTGCTTTCTACTTGGGACAGGTTGCCCTCGCCAATGCGCCGGAAGGGGATCACCCGGTCATCGCCAGCAATGACCACATATTCGATATTGGGGCCGCTGGCGTAAAGCGAAAGCACCAGACCTCGGATGGCATCGGCCACGGCGTTTGCCAGGTCGTTGTCGGCCAAGGATGTGGCGTTGGCTGCCCACGCGCCATAAGCTGCGGCCACAGCCGGATTGTTTTCTACCAAAACCACGCCACCTTCTACTTTGTCGTGATCGGCCAACTCGAAGAGCTTTGCCATGACGGCGCCTGCTTGGGCAGGGCCATAGAGGGTTTCCAACCGGTTGCGATTGGTCAGAATCAGCGTGCGCACACCAGATGGATCGACCGTGGGCAGCGGTGTGGGCGTAGGCGTAGCTGTGGGCACAGGGGTTGGTGTCGGTGTAGCTGTGGGCGGGATATTTTCTTGCAACTGCACTGTGTAGTTGCTTTCGCCGCCAAAGACCGTCGAATTGAACTGGGTGGTCTGGACAAAATAGTCACCGGCGACGGTGGGCGTAAAGACGATGGTAGCAGAACGCCCTGTGCCGTTGTCGTCGTTGGTCGCCAACAAGGTGCTGCCATCCCTGTCGTACAATCGCAGCACAGTGTCACTGTTCAACCCAAGGCTGCCGGTAGAGATGCGATAGACCCCACCCACTTTGGCCGGGAAACGCAGCCAATCTTGATCGCCCAAGGCGCCGCCCAGGGGATCAGCACAGAAGTTGCGAGCTTGGGGAGAGCCATTGGGGGCCAGATTCTTGGCGTCCGCCGGTCCATTGTCTCCGTTGCCCGTTTCGCCGCCATCCAGCGAGCAAAAACCAGATTCCAGGATGAGATCGTAATTGGTGTTCGGCCCGGCTGCCTCTGGGTTGGCATGGCGGACCATGGCGTAGTATGTGCCTGTGGCCGATGGCTCGAAGACGATGCGCGAGGCCTGCACATAGTCGTAATCGTCGTTGGTGGCAAGCTGGTTGCCCTTGTCGTCGTAGATGGTCAGCACGGTGTCGGCGGCAAAGCCCAGATCGCCTGTGCGTAGAACAAAGACCTGGGTGCTGGTCAGGGTGAACTTGACCCAATCCTGGTCGCCTGCGGGGCAGACGTTGTGGGTTTGGGGCGGTGTGCCCAATTCAAAAGGACGGGCCTGGGCAAAGGTGTCGTTTTCTTCCAGATCGTCGCTGACACACGAAGAAGACAACACCTGCATGGCGTAGGTGGCGCTGGAGCCGAAACGATCCGGGTTTTGGTTGGCAATCCGGGCATAGTAGACCTGATCACCGGAGCTGACGGCCTCGACCCGGTTGACATCTTTGGCAACATTGCTGTTGCTGCGGCTCTGGTTGCAGGAGCTATAGAGGGTGATGACAGGGTTGACACCTGTGCCTGTGGCGCTGCTGACAACCGCAAAGCTCTCGCCCGCTTTTGTGGTAAAACGCAGCCAGTCGGTGTCCCCCGGTTTCTGGAAGAGGCGCGTCTGTTTTGTGCCGTCGGTGGGGATCGTCCGGGCGCTGCCGCAGGTGTCATCCGGCTCGAAGTTGTCGGTGAGGCCGGTGGCGCTGGTCAGTGTCAAACTATAGGCAGTCAGCGGCCCTTGCTGGCTGCTGTCGTTCTGAATTTGGGCATAGTAGACCCCGGCCACCGGCGGCTGCCAAGCCAAGGTGGTTTTCCCGCTGGCAATCTCCACACCGCCGCAGGCGCTGCGTAGGGCAATCTGGGGCGAAGCGTGGGTTCCCAGGTTCGACGTTGACAGGGTGTAGGTGACGTCTGTCAATGCGGTGAACTTAATCCAATCCTGGTCGTCCAGATTTTGGTCGGTGGGGTGGCAGAAAGAGCGGGCCTCGGCACCGGTTTCGGTCAGCCAATTGGCTGCGCTGCACTGGTTGTCGTTCTCGTGGCTGTCCACTTCGCACGTCACACCCACACAGAAGGGCAGGGATTTCAAATTGTTCGATTCGTTGTCCTCTGTAATGAGATTATCCCGATCCGCCCAGGCATAGATTACATGATCGCAGCCTTTGCCGCTGATGGTTTGGGTGCGCTCGAACTGGGCTGATGCCCCTGCGGCAAGCGCCGGGAATTGAAAAGGACGCCCCAGGGTAGCCAGGCCAGGAGGTCGATCCGCGGGATCGATGTACAAATGGACAACAAAGCCTGCGCCGGTGCTGGCCGTGCCCTTGTTGCGCACAATCACTTTGACAGTGACGCTTTGCCCATCAGCAGGAACCGGGGGATCGAGGCTGATCTCCACAGTCAAATCCGGCGAAGCGGCGGTCTCGGCCTGGGCTGTGCCTTCTCCCCACACTGTCCAGAAGAAGAGCGCTAGCAGGCAGCCAAGGACAGCCAGAACGCCGGTCAGCGAGGCCAGCCGTCTGCGGGCAGCACCCACCGGTGCGGCAGTTTCGGGGGAAGATGGATTGGAACGAAAAAGTTGATTGTGTGTCATTGGTCTACCTGTAGTTCTCTTGGAAAGTCACCCGATTTAGCGCGTAATAGTGGGCAGGAAAATCTGGATGCCACTGCCGGGCGAGAATGGAATGGCGTTAAGGCCCAAACGGTCTTGGGCGTAGAAGATGATGCGATAATCGCCATCTTTCAAGAAGCCATTGGTGTAGTTAGCGCTGAACTTGCCCGGCTGCCCGGCCACTGGGTCCAACTTCACCACCGGCACATTGAGATTGATGGTGACATCGGCGGGTTCCTGGAAGCCAGGCTCGTAGATGGCGGCCCAGACAAGGTCGGTCTGTTCGGCTCCCTCGGCCACTGTGGCGTTGAACACCCCATTGGTGCCATTCTTTTCCACCTGGGCCGAGTTGATGGTGGGGCGCACAGAACTGAAGAAGAGGGTGACATGGCGGCTGGCCGCGTAGGTTCCGTCGCCCGCGTTGTAGACCCCATCGCCGTTGTCGTCCAGGAGTGGCGTTTGGTTGACGCCGGTAGCCGAAACTGCGGCCTTGCCCTGCTCGAAGCAGGCTTTCAGGTTGCCGCTGTCGGCCACGCAGGAGAAGAAGGCGTCGGAGAAGTAGGCTCCCTGGGCCGAGGCATAGGCATTGTTGTTGAAGCCGGTGGATGTGATGATCACCCGGCCCTCTTTGCTGATGCTGTCGGTGACATTTTGCTTGTTGATAAAACTGCCCGATACACACGCTTCGTAAACCACGGTGATTTCGGTCACACCGGATTGATTCTCCAGGGTGGTCAGCCATCCATCCATCTCGGCGGGTGTGACGCTGTTGGCCCCCGCACAGCCGGTGACACAGAACTTGTCGGCCAGACCGTGGTCCATCATGTAGATGAAGAGAGGCTTGTTGGCCCCCACCCGTGTCTTGGCCCAGACGGTGATGGCCTGCTGGAAGGCGGCGGGCGATGATGTGGCGTCCACCTCGTTGGCGACACCGTTCTGGTCGGCATCCTGGGCGACGGGTGCCAGATAGTAGATGTCGTCGTCGGTGAAGCCGGCGCTCTTGAAGATGCGATAGGCCCGGTTGGTGGAGTTGTAGATGTTGGTTTGCAAGCCAAAGGTTTCGTTGTGACCGGCAATGATGATGACAGCACCGGGGCTGGCTCCCAGCCGTTTGACGAGGATATTCTTCTGCGAGACGTTGCCCGCGGCATCGTAGACTTTGATGTTGATGTTGTTGTCGCCTGCGCCCAGTTCCAGGTCTTCGGCGCGCCAGGTGTCGTTGGCCCCGGACAGGGTGTAGTCCCATTTTTCCACGCCCTTGGTGGTATTGCGCACCTGGACACGGCTCAGGTTGCCGCCGCTGTCGGTCGCGTTGCCTGTAAAGGTGAGCTTGGAGGCGGTGGTGGTGTAGGTGCTGGAGCTGGTGGGCAGTTGCACCACCAGGCTGGGCAGGGTTGTATCTGCCGGGGCTTCGGCCAAGCACTGCACCTCCCCCGATTCTGGGCTTTCGTTGTTCGAGAAGTCCAGCGCACGCACCCGCATTTTGTAGCTGCTGCCTGTTGTTAAATTGTTGAGTTGGTAGTATGTGGTGTCCGAGCCATCCACATCTTCCGAGCCGGAGAATGTGCCAGCCAGGTTGCGATAGCTGATGCGATATTTACGCACATCCCGCTCCAGGCTCTGCTTCCACTGGACGCCAACCGTAGTGGCGTCGATGGAGATGCACCGGGTGTTGGCCGGAGCAGAAGGTGGCACATTGTCTGCCGAGACGGCGATTGTGTAGTTGGCTTTCGCCCCAAAAAGCGCACCGTCAAACTGCTGCAGCCGGATGAAATAATCCCCATTCTTGGTGGAATCCCATTCCAGGTTGACCGTAGAGCCAAAGGCGTTGTTGCCCGATGTGGCGGGATCGCTGGCGCAGGTGTCGTGGAGGAAGATGACCGCATCCGCGTCGTCGCCCACGTTTTCCACCCGGATGATGTAGGTCTTGTTAGCCTGGGCTGTAAAACGTACCCAATCCACGTCGCCTTTCAAGTGAAAGGTGTGGTTCTGGGTTCCGCCGTCTATGTTGATGACCTTGGCCTGGGTACACAGATTATCCACCTCGAAACTGTCGCCCCCTGTAGGAACAGTTGTGGGTGTGGCAGTGCGGGTCGGTGTGCTTGTCGGTATACGGGTAGGCGTGTTCGTTGGTGTATGGGTTGGTGTGGCCGTATTGTTGGGCGTGGTGGCTGTTGGTGTGCGGGTCGGTGTACTTGTTGGTGTGGGTGTGCTTGTATTGGCAACCGGAGGTGCGTCGAAACGCAGGACGCGTCCGTTGTCAAAATCGGCCACAAAGAGATTCCCGCTGCTGTCAAAGCTCATGCCCAAAGGGGAACTGAGTGTGTTCAGCCCGGCTGATCCACCCCGGTTTGCCAAAAAGCCACTGAAATTTGACTGCCCAAAGACGGTGCTGGGCGTTGTTCCATTGGTCAGGTAGCCCAATGCCCGATGGTTGGGCGTATCCGACACCACCAGGTTGCCCCCGCTGTCCGCTGTCAAATCAATGGGGCAGGAGAGGAAGGTGGCGGAGGTGCTGCCCCCGGTGCTGGCACATTCTGATGGGTGAGCCTGGCCCAAGGTTCGATTAGGCGTCGTGTAATTGTTGCTTGTCACGGGGTCCAAAAAGACGTTCACTGTCCCATTTTGGCTGTCGGCGATAAAGACATCTTTGCCGACTGCGGCTACAGCCCGCGGGCCGTTAAGCCCAGCGAATTGGGCAATGGGCGTCGGGTTGTTGGACGCGATGGGCAGGTTGTAGACCAGCACCCGGCTATTGAATATATCGGTGACGAAGAGATGATTCTGGCTGTCCACGGCTATCCCGCGTGTGAATTGGAACTTGTTCTCTAAAATGCTTGAATTACCCTGAGACCCAAAAATAAAATTGGGCTGTTGACCGCTGGTAGTGACGCTGTTGTAAACCAACACCCGGTGGTTACCGGTGTCGGCCACGTAGAGCCTGTTGCTGCTATCAACTGCGATGGCCTCTGGGTTGCCAACCTGGGTGGCTCCACTTTGTCCCAGAACAATGTCTGGGGAGTTGCCTGCCAACATGGCTGTGCTGTTCGGCCAACTCCAGATTGCGCCCTGGCGATAAGGGTTTCCATCACTTGAATCGTTACCCCAGATGGCGACAAAGAATCGTCCATTTGGGGCTACTGCGATCCCAACAGGATGGTCCAGCCCTGTGCGGGCGGCGTCGGCGGTGGGATCGGGCAACAAGTTTATCGAATCACTAGAGGTCCGTAAACTGGGGCTTCCGCTGGCAAAAATAGGGCTGGTCGCTCGACTTTGCCCATAGGATATGACAATAACTGCTGTGAAAATTGTTAAAAAAACAGTATAGGGTCGGCGCATGTAGCCTGTCTTGGATGAGTTGCTGAGAATTGGCTGACAAAGGGAAAAGGAATGAAGCGATGCCTGAATTTACCGCTGTATGCTGGGAAGGAAGAGCTGGAGTCCTCCTGGCGAGACAGGAGTGGCGTTCAACCCCAGACGGTCCTGGGCGTAGAAGACAATGCGATAGTCGCCGCTGTCCTGGAAGCCATTCGCATAGTTAACGCTGAATTGGCCCGGCTGCCCGGCTACCGGTTCTAAACGCACAACAGGCACACTCAGGTTGATGGTCACATCCGTTGGCTCTGCGAAGGATGGTGGGTAGACGGCAGCCCAGACCAGCTCGGTCTTTTCGGCCCCTTCGGCCACGCTGGCGCTGAGGGTGCCATTTGTCCCGTTGCGCTGCACATCCACACTGTTGATGATCGGTCGCACCGAGCTGAAGAAGCGGGTGACCGTGCGTTTGGCTGCTTCCGCTCCGTCGCCCGCGTTGTAAACCCCATCTCCGTTGTCATCCAAAAAGGGTGTCTGGTTGACAGGATTGGCAGCAACAGCAGCCTTGCCCTGATCGAAGCAGGCCTTCAGGTTGCCACTGTCGGCCACGCAGGAGAAGAATGCGTCGGAGAAGTAGGCACCCTGGGCTGAGGCATAGGCGTTGTTGTCGAAGCCGGTAGAGGTGATGATCACTCTGCCCGGCTTGCTGATGCTGTCGGTCACATTCAGCCGGTGGATAAAGCTGCCCGATACACATGCTTCGTAGACCACGGTGAC
>JAHEML010000212.1 GCA_024643705.1 Caldilineaceae bacterium
TTGAGGATCACGTCTGTGTCATCGTCCGTGTTATTGCTTGGGGTCAGGTCGATGGTGCCGCTGAGCGGGGTCACCGTGGCCACATTAGTAACGCTGCCCGATGAGGCGGTGATGTCCGCGGTTACACTGAAGGTGAGAGAACTACTGATAGGAAAGGTGGGAATGACGATGCCCGCGCCTTCCAACAGCGCCACGGTAGTGCTAACAGGTGCAGAACAGACTGCGCCGCCAGTGGCAGAACCACAGATGACACTGGTCTTGCTCAGTCCGGCAACCGCTGGATCGGTGACCACTGCGCCGTCGCCTACCGAGGTGCCGTCGTTGGTCACCACGACCTGGTACGTGGTGGTGCTGCCGGCAATGACAGTGGTGACGCCGTCATCTTTGTCGATACTCAGATCGACTCCGCAAACCTGCGGGTCACTGACGACATTCAGCGAGACCAGGCCGCTGTCGTCAACGTAATTCAGATTGGAGAGTGGGTCGGCGGTGGGCACCGGGCTGCTGATGCCGGCATACGCGTATGCCTGGTTGGTGACTACGCCGAATGGATTTTCACAGGTGAGCGTGGGCGCAGTGGTAAAGCAGAACTGCGGCGGCGGCCCATCATAAGAGAGCGAAGCGTCGGGCAGATCGGCCGGTGGGGTGATCTCGGCAGCCACAATCTTGACAGAGAGCTTGCTCAGGTCACTCCATGGCAGCCCGCCCCCGCCGAGATTGACCGCCAGGAGGCCCTGAACGGCATCCAGCGTCACGTCTGGCAGCCCCGGGTCGCTCTTGTCGAAGCTGTCGGCGGTGGCACTGTAGACATAGCTGGCGATGACCGTATCCGATATCGGGTCCGTGATCTCGATGACGAAGTCGGCGTAGTAAGTCTCGAGCGCGTCGAAACTGGTGAACTGGTTGGACTGGATGGCCAGTTCATCCCAACCCGCGCTGATGTTTGCCGGGTCGGTGGCGCAATACGACGCGGCCAGATCAACCTCCAGTATGGCTTGACCAATCAGGCAGGGCGAAGCGCCGGTGAGGGTGTCGAAGTTCCACAGGTTGTTGTCGTCGCCCAGCACCCAGGCGCAGCGATCGTCGGGTTCGACGGCGATGCCGTAGGTTTTCGCTCCCGACGGCCCGAGGGTTATGCCGCTGGCGCCCCAGCCGCTGCACACTGCGTTGGTGGTCCAGTCCCAACAGATCACCCGGTTGGTAAAGAAGTCGTTGAAGTAGGAGTGGTTGAAATCCTCGACGTAGATCTCACCACCGGTGCCTATCTGAGTGGTAAACAAGGCCAGCAGCGCGGTATTCACCGGTTGCACGGCGGTGCCATCGAGCGTCACACACCCACGCACCCAGTTAGTTGCAGCACCGGCTCCCCGGTTCATCACGCACACGCCGTCGGCGACGCCAGCCGTGTCGTAGCGCATGTAGATGCTGCTGACGCTAGAGGAGTTATTGACGTTACTGCCGGTGAGATCTTTGATCACCGGCGCCGTGTTCCAGCACGCCGAGTTGGTCGCCGTGTCGAAGCACCCGATCACCACGTCGGCGTTCGAGTCGTAGGGAGCGTCACCCGAGTCAAGGTTGCCTCGGTACAGCACCTGGAAGTAGATCCGGTCCTCCCACCCTTCCATCGCAATCGCGACGCTTGACGGACGCGTGTCGGCGGAAATGGTTTCCAGATTGGTGACACCCGACAGGTCGGTCGACCCGCAGGTCGCGCCCTCAGGCGTCACGCAGTGCATCTTCATGTCGTAGTCGAGCAGGTACAGCTTGCCACCCATCAGGATCGGCCCCTCGATCGCGCCGAACCACGTCGACTTGGCGCCGGTCCCCAACTCGACGGCGCCGTCCTGCCACGACGAGCCGGCGAAGTTGGTGTCGGCGTCGCAGTTCGCGGCAGCAGCCGCCTGGGTCTTGGTTGCCCCGCCCGCAATCGCGGCAGCCGCGGCGGCAACGTCATAACAACCCAAGCCCCACCACTCGGTCCGCGTGGGCGTTGTCACGTGATACGTGTACGGGTAATAGAAGCGGTTGCCGATGAACAATGTGTTCTCCGGCGTCGAGCCAAACTTGGTGTACTCACCGTTGGGCAGCAAATCGATCCCCGCTCGGTCGGCCGTGCCGGCGCCGTCGCTGTCCGCGTACCCGTCACAGACCAACCCCGTTGTCGGGTTGACACACATGATCACGCCGGGTTGGGGGTATGGGGCGGTCCCGACGTGGTGGAAGTTCATGTAGATGTTGCCATCGGCCGCACCCAGCACCGGGTCGTAGCCGTCGCCGCCGGTGTTGCCGAAGTTGAAGGACTGATTCACATGCACCAACTCCGAATCACCTGTAACGAGGTTTGAGCTGGTGGAGAAGCCGAGGCCGCCCGCCTCCGGCGCCGTCGCCCAGGAGGAAGGGGTGCTCACGTTGGATAACGTGCCATTCTGATTATCGCTGAAATCGTCGAGGATGTAGAGACCATCCGGCGTCGGCCCTTCGACCCCGAACGCGACCATCCAGTCGATTGTGTCTCCTACGCCCACCTCGGTGGTGGAGCCGGTGGAACTGGCGGTTCCGGTCTTGGTGACGGTGAGTTTGCTGATGCCAACCCGATAGTCTTCCACCTCGCCGCTGTCGGCAGCGCCGAAGGGTGTGTTGCACTCGCCGGCGCCGTCACAAAGGCGGAAGCGGGCGTAGGTGTACCCCGTTGGCGCCGTGGCCGGCGGCGTCACCGTCAGCGTGATGGTGCCGGTTACAACCGCCTGCTCGGTAGCGATCTTCTCGCCGCTGTCAAAGACGCCGCTGCTGTCCCAGTCGATCCAGGCGTTGAGATAACCGGAGCCAACGACCTGAACCGCAAGATCATAGGCCTCGCCGATCACCAATGCCTGATTGTCGAGGGCCGCGCCGTTCAGGGTGACGCCATCCTCGTCGTCCGGGGTGACGCCATTGCTGTCGTCGCCAAAGGCCCCCGAGGGCTGGCCATCGGATTCCATATCCACCGTTGGGCCCAGCGTCAGAGTCAGCGTTGGCGGGAGCGAAATCTGGTGGCTGGGGCCTACACCCTCGCCGCCGTCTGCCAGGTTGGTGGCGTAGCTGTCCGGGGCATCGCCGTGATCGGTGGCGAACAGACCTAACTCTCCAATGATGATGAAAGACGAATAACTAGAGATTCCCACAATTCGTACAAAACGGGCTTCTGCCACCGGGAATCTAACGGTATATATTGCCCCCGCTCCAAGCGATGGGATAACCCCGGTGGAAATCGTGATTTGTTCTCCTGCAAATGCTCCAGTGTTACTCCCCAGAAGCTGGTATCCTCTAATGTTACGAGCGCCTGTGCCGAATTCATTCTGGATCACCATTTGGTTGAAACGCCGCGGTGCGCCCAGGTCGATCGTCGCCGATTGAGGAAACGGCTGACTATTCGCGGAAGCCCAACCGGGCTGGGTTGAGCTCACCCCGCCGTCAGTCAGATTGCTCGGATGCCACGCATCATTCGGACCCGCTCCCGGAAGCGTATCCCCTGAGTAACTCGTAGCAGTCACTGGTTTGTTCAAGGCAATATTGGTGGCGTTGCTAAACGGCGCCGCAGCTGGCGCCGCCATGGTCGAACCACTGACAATTGCCGTTGTTGACAGGTAAAGCATCATGGCTGCGATTGTTGCGAAGCACAGCATCACGGCCAGCGCCCTGACAATCTGATAGGGTTTGGGCTGCAATGAGATAGTCCTATTGTTCACGGTAAAAACCTCTCTTTAACTCTAGAGCGTCAAATGCGGCGTTGGATGTACAATCCAGCGGGTTATGCTTTGGTAAATGTCAGTTTGGTTATCTACCTGGCCAGACCGTTCCGTGGTAAAATACACAGTCGGCATGGGGGTGGGTCGTCTTCCTTGTCTCAGTCAACAAGGCTCTTGCCATCACCATCGTCTACAGAAGAAAAATCGTACCAATTTAGGCCAGTCGTGGGGTTAGTTAAGCACAACTGCTTGATTTCGATACGGCTAGAATTTACCCGCGCATACTTATGCAACGCATCAGCATGCGCCGCCACTCAATCAGTGCTGGCCCCCAATAGTGGCGAAAAAGTTCAAAAAATCGTTAAAAAAATTCGATCAAATCAAACCCATGTCAATCAGCTCTCCTGTTCAGAAACCTGGATTGGTTTCCAGAAGCATCTGCCGCCAGATAGAGAACCGGGGTTCATTGTACACATCCATCGTGTCTTCTGGCTGCTCTGGCGTGTCATCTGCTAGGTTCCACCGTGCTATTTGGAGAAACTTCGCCTCGATTTTGTAAACAGACGCGATTTTGTGAGAAATCCAGGCAAAATTAGAATTTATGTTGACAATTCAGACCTTGGGTCACTTTGACATCCACATCGATGGACAATCGCAGTTGGTCAATGTCGATATTCGGCGTGGGTTGCTGCTGCTCTATTTGGCCGAAATGAGGCAGCCTCAACCACGGGAAGATATCGGTCGCTTGTTGTGGCCAGAGATCGATGCCGATTTGACGCGCACTACCTTACGATCGCTTCTCAGACGCATGCGCGCAGACGGCTTTGCCCCTTATCTGAACAGCACCCGCAGCACGCTCAGCCTGAACTTCGACGCTGAAATCATGTACGATGTAGCCGAACTGCGCCGACAAGCAAGCGCTACCGGTCGGCATGAATTGGCTTCTTTGCGTAGAGCCGTCGACCTCTATCAGGGGTCGTTCATGGCAGATCGCGCCCTTGACGCCTACCCGGGGATAAGTGATTGGGTTGATACTGTACAGCGGGAGTTGGAAGTGTTCATGATGCAGGTCTATACCCGCATCACGCCGCGGTTGATCGAAACAGGAGATATCGCGGCGGCTATCCACAGCGGTGAGCGGTTGGTGGAACTGGCCCCCTTTCACGACGAAGCCCAGATGCATTTTGTCCGTGCGTTGACAGCAGACGGCCAGGTGGCCCGTGCCTTGCGCCATCTGGCCCTTTACCGCGCCACCATGACCGCAGAGTTCGGGGCCGAGCCTTCCCTCGAATTAAAGGCGCTGCACGCGCAACTGTTGCGACCAGATCACGCCGCCAAACTGGTTGCGCCTGTGCAAGCGCCCCCTGCGATAC
Source organism: Caldilineaceae bacterium (assembly GCA_024643705.1). Lineage (GTDB taxonomy): Bacteria > Chloroflexota > Anaerolineae > Caldilineales > Caldilineaceae > JACQGT01. The sequence continues at coordinate 5,099 of JAHEML010000212.1, forward strand.
CAGAGCGGCGGCAACTACCCTATACAGTGCGGGCGATTGTCGGGCGCAAACGCGAGACCGAACTGCTTTTTTCGCTGCTGGAGAGTAGGCAGCGGTTGATTTCGTTGGTGGGGATGGGCGGCGTAGGCAAGACATTCTTCATCTGTAGCCAGCTTGCGGCCCTGGAACGAGAATATGGAGAGAGGCTCTACTTCGTCGATCTACGCAACATAGAAGAAGGTACAGGTTCGGCTCGTGACACTTTGTTGGGGACGGTAGCCAGCGCGTTACAATTAACGCCAGAGCCTGGAGATTCCCTGATCGCACAAATAGCTGCGGCGCTGGTAGTTGGCCCCAGCTTTCTCATCTTAGACAACTTCGAGGCGGTACAGTCCGCAGCGGTCACCGTGCTGGAACTGCTTCGGGTCGCCCCTCACCTCACTATTCTCGTCACCAGCCGCCAACGTTTGAACCTGATTGGCGAGGTCATTTTGACAATGGCCGGTCTACCGGTGGACCACCTGCCCTCGGGGGCGCATGAGACATCGGTGGCGCAAATGGCCGGTATGGCAGAGAATGGGGAAACACAAAGCGCTGCGCTCACCCTATTTGCCCGCAGCGCGATGCGGGTCGTCCCCGGCTTTACGATCAATGCCGACAATCAAGCCCAGGTGATAGCTCTCTGTCGCAAACTGGGCGGTCTGCCCCTGGCAATCGAGTTGGCTGCATTGCAGCTCGACTTCTACAGTGTGGAGGAGTTAACTGCGGTCATCTCCGACGAAGCAGACGTGCTTGCCGCCGACCACACCGATCGACCCCTCGGTCACCGCAGTATGGAGCGGGTGTTGACCAGTATGTGGGGCACACTTTCGTCCGATGCCCAACGTGTGCTGTCCGGGTTGAGTCTTTTCGCTAATGTCTTCAGTCGAGAGGAGATGTTCACTGTTGTTCCGGCCCCGCGCACTGTCTACAATGAATTGGTCAACGCCTCACTATTGCAGGCGGAAGGGTTGGGTTGGTTCTCTCTACACCCACTGATCAAGCAATATGGCGCGTACCGGCTGCCTGCGGATAGTGAATCATCGCGGCGCCACGCGGCCTTTTTTCTGGGGTTGCTCGACCTGGGCGAACAGCTGCTGGAACGTGGGAAAGTTCAGGCACCCGCTGTCTTTCAAAGGCTCCAGCGGCGTCAGGATGATATCTTCGTGGCATGGCGCTGGGCCATCGCTCACCATGCCTGGGATATGGTGGCCCCGGCGACGATTAGCCTGGGGTCTTACTGTCATGTGGCACACAATTGGTCGGGCGGAATCCAACTCCTCGGTGCGCTAATCGACGCGCTATCGGCCACAGTAGAGCAGGATTCGACCCACAAAAGAATGGCTGGTCAGGCAGCACTGCTTGCCACCAGTTTGTGTAGTGTCGGCGGCCTGTTGGATCATCCGTTATTCAACAAGTGGAGCACGGCCAGCCTTTCCTGGCTGGAGGCGGCTGGAACACCCTATGAAATCTCCGTCGTCAACCACAATCGAGGATATCGCCTCGCCGTGTTCGGTCATGCCAAACACCAAGAGCGAGGCGTTGCCATGCTCAAACGATCTGTTGCACTGGCCGCACAGCATGGCTTTGATGATATGCGGCAGTTCAGCGCGAGCAAATTACTTCATTACTACATTGTAGTGGGGAAATGGGCCGATTTGGAATCCATGGACAATGAAGCCTATGCGCTGCTGCAAGACTCTCCCGCTTTGGCAGAAGACT